>JADFJB010000024.1 GCA_022566355.1 candidate division KSB1 bacterium | reverse complement strand
CACAAAAATCACATTTGTACACCAACCTAGATCATTTCTATAAATTTATCTTTTGTTTAAAAATTATAAACATGAATGTATATAAACTCTATCTTTTAAAGTAATTTCGCATAACATTATTAAATATGAAATACCAAAAAAGAAAAAAGGCAATTATTTTATTAGCAGACGGAACCATCTTCTATGGAAAAGCTGTTGGAAACATAAAAGGATCCGCATTTGGGGAAGTGTGTTTTAATACGGGAATGACAGGCTACCAGGAAATTTTTACAGATCCTTCATATTATGGCCAATTAATGATTGCAACAAATGCGCATATAGGTAATTATGGTGTTGCCGATGATGAAATAGAATCTGAATCCATAAAGATTGCCGGGTTAGTTTGTAGAAATTTTAGTTATCAGTATTCACGTCCTGCTGCACAAAATTCATTAGAATCTTTTTTAGCGAAAAATAATTTGCTAACTATAAGCGATGTGGATACAAGAGCATTAGTAGCTTACATTCGGGATAATGGAGCTATGAATGCTGTAATATCAACAGAAGTTGAAAATATAGATAGTCTTAAAAAACAATTAGCAGGAATTCCTAATATGAATGGTCTGGAGTTGGCTTCAAAAGTTTCCACTAAGGAAGCCTATTACTTCGGAAACGCAGATTCAACTATTAAAATTTCGGCCTTAGATATGGGAATCAAAAGAAATATACTTCGTAATCTAGCAAAAAGAGATTGTTATATAAAGGTCTTTCCGTATGATACAAGTTTTGAAGAAATGAAAGCATTTAATCCCGATGGATATTTTTTGTCTAATGGTCCCGGTGACCCACAACCACTTCAAAATGCTATAAAAGCTACAAAACAAATAATAAAAAGTGGTATACCTTTGTTTGGAATTTGTTTGGGTCATCAAATAATAGCATTGGCAAATGGTATTTCTACCTTTAAAATGCATAACGGTCATAGAGGAATCAATCATCCAATTCTAAATTTAATTACAGGTAAAGGAGAAATTACTTCTCAAAACCACGGATTTGCAATAAATAAAGAAGATACTGAACAACATCCCGATATTGAAATAACGCACATCCACTTAAATGACAATACTGTTGCTGGAATACGTATTAAAAACAAACCGGTATTTTCGGTTCAATATCACCCAGAAGCCAGTCCGGGACCACACGATGCGTCTTATCTTTTTGACGAATTTATCGAAAACATTAAAAAGCACAAATTGCAAACCGCATGAGCAAAATAGTAGATATTCACGCACGTCAAATATTTGATTCACGGGGAAATCCTACTATTGAAGTAGATGTAATCACCGAAAATGGATTTCTAGGTCGTGCAGCTGTCCCTTCAGGAACTTCAACTGGAGAACATGAAGCTGTAGAATTAAGAGATGGCGGGAGTGATTATATGGGTAAAGGGGTTACCCAAGCTGTTAAAAATGTAAATAATAAAATTGCTGAATCTTTGCTTGGGGTATCTGTCTTTGAACAGAAACAAATAGATACTTATATGATCGATCTTGATGGTACACCAAACAAATCAGTATTAGGAGCCAATGCTATTCTGGGAGTTTCCCTAGCAGTTGCACAAGCTGCAGCAAAAGAATCAGGAATGCCATTATATCGTTATGTTGGTGGTGTTAAAGCTAAGACACTTCCGGTTCCAATGATGAATATTATTAATGGAGGCTCACATAGTGATGCACCTATTGCATTTCAAGAGTTTATGGTATTGCCTGTAGAAGCAAAAAATTTTACTCATGCTATGAAAATGGGAACTGAAATATTTCATAATCTTAAGAAAGTACTTCAGGATAGAGGGTTGAGCATTACGGTAGGTGATGAAGGAGGCTTTGCACCAACTTTAAGCGGAACGGAAGATGCATTAGATACCATTGCTAAAGCTGTAAAAAATGCGGGGTATAAACTAGGTGTCGAAATTATGATTGCACTTGATTGTGCTGCTTCTGAGTTTTATATCAATGGTAAATACGATTATACAAAGTTTGAAGGTGTAAGAGGAAAAGTACGTTCCTCAAAAGAACAGGCAGATTATTTGGCCGAATTAAGTAATAGTTATCCTATAATTTCAATTGAAGACGGTATGGACGAAAACGATTGGGAAGGATGGAAATATTTAACCGAAAAAATTGGTGATACAATTCAACTCGTTGGTGATGATATATTTGTGACCAATGTAGATCGATTATCTAAGGGGATTAACGAAGGTATAGCTAATTCAATACTTATAAAAGTAAATCAAATAGGAACTCTTACCGAAACAATTGCTGCGGTAGACATGGCTCATAATGCGGGTTATACCACTGTGATGTCACATAGATCAGGCGAAACAGAAGATAATACCATTGCAGACCTTGCTGTAGCACTAAATTGTGGTCAGATAAAAACAGGATCTCTTTCTCGTAGTGACCGTATGGCTAAATACAATCAATTGCTTCGAATTGAAGAGGATTTAGGTAAACTCGCTTATTACCCCCAACGAAAAGCCTTTAAAATATAAACGATATTTATATTTATATATAATCACAAAGGAATAGATTCTGGTTTAATTCAAATCACTATTGGTAGAATTACGGATATTTTAACCCTACAAACCTTAGTGATAGTTAAAATTTTTGATCAATATTTCGTAACTTAGCGTCTCTTATTTATTAAAAATGATCTAAATAATTACTTTTTATCCAATTATCATCGCCTGTTCTATATGAGGTGGTAGCGTCTGTATCCTGAGGAAAATTATATAATATTTCAGGGTTTAATTGAGTCCTGAACTCTTCAAAATTTGTGTATATAGTCAGGTGATTGGCAGCCGCTGTTGAACTATAGAACAACTGTAAGGCATCTTGAACTGTAAAGCTGTTTGAAACACTACCGGCTGATGCTGCCCCCGTCTTTTGACTTATTCCATTGATGAATAATTCAAGATTGCCTGAGCTTGTTTCCTCCGTTACGATTAACGCCCGTGTACTTGGGTAATATACCTGTGTTAGATCGGTGCTTTGATTTGCATCAAAAGTATATGTACCGGTTGCAAAATCAATCTTAGCACCACCTGAAAGGAATAATTTATTGCCAGATATATCTTTGTTGTAAACCCCAAAACTATCATTACCGCCAGACGGTGATAGCAGCTTTTGTCGTTCCGTCCATTAAAAGCCATCGAATTCGAAGATGGAGGCCGATCCACTTTTAAAAGGAGCCCCGGCAACAGCTACGTTTCCTTCAATATCTACCGAAGTACCAAAACCCACGGCATTGCTTAGCACCAGCTTTTGTGTTTCGACCCAATCGCTGCCGTCAAACTTGAATATGTATGCCGCCCCTACCCCTTGGGGTGCGCCAATGATGGCATAAGCTCCACTAATTGCAACCGATGTGCCAAAGTAATCTTCGTCCTTCCCATCACTAGGGAGAAGTTTATTTTCTCTGCCAATCCTTGGCTGCTGGGAATGCAGGATGTCCACTTTAAATGCAATTGCATTCAAAAGAAAAAGGACCAAAGCCAGTTTCGAGTAGAGACTGTTCATTAGACTATCTCCTTTTCTTAAACAGAAATGCCTATGTGACTTCTCGGTATTGTTTTAAGACTGGATTTGCAGCTATAACTATTAAGTTTACTTAACAAATTGCGAAAAGTCAAGGAGAACAATTAGCAATGAACAATGAGCAAGTTTCATTTTTGCTGGTTTTTGTATTTTAGTCTTATTGACTAAGGTCCAACGGCCCGCTGTCCGCTGGAAGCGAGGTTATTTGCCATTTTGTGTTTTTCTTTTGAAACTGTTTGAAAAAAATTGACATTATATGAAAAATTATTTAGAGTTATATTAATCCAGATTACTGGAGGTGGATGGCGAAAACCATCGGGCCCTTTTAGGGCCTTTTTTTATTATATGAAACTTTTTCCAAAATCTTGCCTTCGTGCCGATAATATTTCTCCGAAGAATGGCCACTACCTTTTTGGCAAACGGAGCAAGTTGAATGTCTCGTTTGCCGTTTTCCAGTAGAATCTCTGTTCGAGTTGGATGGGGGATATTCAATTTCCATTTATATTTCTATCGAGATACCCAGTAGTTTGGCTTTCTTTTAAGGTGGGCAATCGCGATGATAAAAAGATCGTCACCATCAATTCGGTAGATGACGCCAAATGGAAATCGTTTCAGAAGATAACGTCTGTATTCTTCTTCGTAAATTGGAGATGCTTTAGGGAATTTTTGTATTTGAGAGATGGCTTCTTCGAATTCATCCAAAAACTGCTGTCCTAATCCTTCAACACTTTCTTCATAATACAGCGCAGCAGCATTTAACTCTCTTTCTGCGTCAACATGAATTGCTATTTCATACATCTTAGCTGTTCACGAGCTTCGTGAAGAACTTCTTGCGCTGATTTCATTTCCGCGGTTCCAGATCTGATTTCTTGATCTCGGTGTTTAATTTCCAATAACCAAGCTCCTTTAACATCTTCGTTTTCTTTTTCATCGAGGCTTTGAATTAGAATTTCAGCTAATTCCGCCCTTTTCTCCGTAGGGAGAGAAAGTATGTGTGAAGTAATTTTTTCAAATTCTGTCATCTTATGAATTCTTTCTGTTTAAGACTTTGAAATTAATATACTCATGTATGTTCACCAAATCAATTCGAAAATGGAATACACTTAATCACACTAGCAGACCTCACAAGTCTCGTAAATGCTATAGTTTTGATCCGCATAGCAACCTAAACCTCCTGCAATAATTTTGCTCTTTAGATTCTGAAATTGTGTGGTGAAACATGCTCATATAGCCCCCAAAGGTTTATTCTATTTTGATAACCAAAGTACCAAGCAGTTTTTGAAAAATCAAGGGAAAAGATGAACAATTAACAATTAACAATGATCAGTTAACAATGGGCAATGAACAATTATCAATTATCAAATTATCAGGACTTATATACGTGGATTTAACGCTTTGATTCGATAGTAAAGATCGTGTGGTTCTTTGCTCACATTCTAAAAAGGTGGGATAACCGATTCCATCGCTCTCATAAGTATTTGTTTTTATGTATCAATTTTTTTTAGAAAAGCGATTGAATCGGTTTTTAGAGTAAACTCAGGGTTGATAATTGAAAAAAATAGAAAAATTCTTGACTTTTGCGTTATGCAACTACAAATTTTACTTATCCACAAAGGCACAAAGGCACAAAGGCACAAAGAGTATTGAAAAAAAAGAAGAAAATAAGTTTTATTAATTAACCTGGATAATTCATGAATCATGTTTTTAAGCTTATAGCATCCAATGTCATCCCGTCGCCCAGGATGCTGCATGGTGTGGTTCCCCAATACTTTCAGGCTGTCCGAGAACACCAAAAATGTCACCCCCGAATGCTTACCCGTAAAAAACGTACGAGCACAAGTTTGTCGGGAGTTTATGGGCCTGTGTAACAAGATTCCCGATAATCCCGACCAGGCGGGACGGGAATGACAGTTTTATAAACCAGTGACAAAGTTTATGAATAGACCAGGTTAATTAAATCGAAAGAAACTCAGTTATGATCGGTAAAACTATCTCTCATTACAAAATCTTGGAGGAGATTGGCCGTGGCGGGAACTTCCCGACAGATCGGGACAAGTCGTCCCGCAGACAGAAAGAAATAAATTCCTGGATGAGCCTATGATAGGCAAGTCAATTTCTCATTATAAAATAGTAGAAGAAATAGGTCGTGGCGGGATGGGAGTGGTTTATCGAGCTCATGACACAACCTTAGACCGGGATGTAGCTCTCAAGTTCCTTCCTCCTCATTTACTTGAAAATGAGGAATCAAAAAAAAGATTTCACAATGAAGCGAAAGCGGCCTCGGCATTGGATCACCCCAACATCTGCACCATCTTTGAATTTGGAGAATTCCAAAACCAATCGTACATAGCTATGGCATTGGTAGAGGGAGAATCTTTGGAAACGCGGCTGGCTAAAGGACCATTGTCTGTGAAACAAACAATCGAATTGGCCAAGCAAGTGGTACGTGGACTTGCGGCAGCACACAAGAAGGGTATCGTGCATAGAGACTTGAAGCCGGCCAACATTATGACGGATCAAAACGGGATCGTGAAAATAATGGATTTTGGCCTGGCACGTCGAGAAGAACACACCCAGGTAACCCAGAGTGGGTCAACTTTGGGAACGCTTTCGTATATGTCGCCTGAACAAGTGAGAGGTGAAATTGTTGACGCACGCTCTGATTTATGGTCTCTTGGTGTAATATTAATCGAAGTTTTGACCGGTAATAGACCTTTTACCGGAGATTACGATGCCGCGATCCTTTTTAAGATCCTCAATGAAGATGCAAGCGGGATGGCTGCAATTCGAAACATCTCTAATCCACTATTTTCACTTATAGAAGGATTGCTTGAAAAAGACAGAGAAGTTCGAACCGAAGATGCTAACTCGTTTCTCAATAAATTAAATAAAATACAACCTGAAGAATTAACCCTTACAATAGTCGATATACCTGACCAGAAACGCCCGATTTCCAAAGAGTCCCTTACTTCCCGATTTATCCGGGAAATTCGCCGGCGTAAATTTATACCAATTGTTGGATCGTACCTGATGGTTTCAATAGGTCTGTTCGAAGTAGGCCCCTATTTTATCGATCAATACAAATTTGACCCAAGATGGCATCAAGTGATTCTAATTTGTATATTATCGGGATTTCCAATTGCTGGAATCATTGCTTACTTTCATGGCCGGAAAGGACCTGACAAACTTAGAGGTGTGGAAGTATTACTTTACGCTTCAGTAATCGTATTGGCCTCCGCATTCAGCGTGCTATCCTGGCAGTCTGCCCCAGGCATGCCGGCAAAATTAGCACAGACCCAAAGTAAAACTGAAGCGGAAACAGAAGCTCTTAACAAAATTAGACAGGAAGTTGTAGAAATTCGAACGGAAATGTTAGTGGAGAAAACAGCGGCTGATAAGATAGATGCGAATATAAAAGCAAACGTTTATTACGATGACGCCATTCAACAAGAGATTGTTGGAAACGAAAAAATGACTGCGGGTGGTAAAGAAAGTTTGCGTGCAGCAAAAATGGCGTTTACAATGGCAAAGGATGGTTACCAAAAAGCAAGAGACGAAGCGGCATCCAGCGTGAATATTGAACGGCCAGCAAAACCCAACATAGAAAGCAGGGTTGTACAAATGCGGTCAGATATGATGGATATCAAAACGCAACTTCCGGGTAGTCAAACAGATAAGAAAAGAAACAATCAATACCAACAAGCAATTGCACGTGAAGAAAAGGGTGATGGTGAATTTGATGCCAAAGATTTTAATGCGGCGTTGTTTTCTTTCGAGAATGCAAAAATGCTTTATGCGGAAGCCAAAGTTAATATCCTGGCAACACTAAAAGACAACGCTAACAATGCCAAGACCTCGATGAATGCCGCAAAAGAAAATGTTCAACAAAATGATTTCACAAACGCAAAATACCAAAAAGCCATTCAATTTGAGACGGATGGCAATACGGCATACAGTCAAAATGATTTTAACGCTGCTGCCAGCCATTTTAAAGATGCAGAGCTAAATTTTGGTCAAGTGGTTACTGAAGCTGCATTAATGGAAAAAGAAAAAACTGATAGTGAAAGAGAGCGAATATCTATCATTGAGCAAGGCGTTAAAAGCGTCATTGACAAATTTAAAGGCAGTCTAGAGAAAAAGAATATTGAGGGTGTTCGCTCATTATTTACTAATTTAATCCAATCCGAAAGGGACAAATGGCGCAAGACTTTTAGACGTATCAATATTCAAAGGGTTCAAATCGCACAAGAAAGTATTAAATTCGGCGAAAATAGCGCGACGGTGGATATCTTAATGCGGATTTTCTATATCGACAATAAGAACAGAAGAAGACCACCCATTAGTTACGCATATACGTGGACAATCGAACAAATCAATGGCAACTGGAAGATTTCTAGTTTCCAGGCCAGGTAAAAAAATATAATTATGATTAGCATTCTAACAGTAGTTAAAACAGATCGTAACTGATTTGGCGTTCAATAACACCAGTGAAGCATTGCGGAAACCATTTCGTTAATTTCCGCAACAAACTGATTTTAAAATTCAATATCAGGCAAAACCTTTAAAAGAACCAATACTGGAAAATGAAACCACTGTTCAAAGTTTTCTTTATATCTATCATCCTTAGCTGCTTATTTCCAAAAGAAACGAAAGCCCAGCCTGATAATATTTTCACAAGTATCGTTAAAAAAATATTTCAAGAGGATCTATTTTCTCCACCCGGTGCAATAAGTATCATTGATGACGTATATCGGGGAGCGAGCACGGCATTATTTAATATGGGCAGTTTAATTCAAACAAAAATCGCTTCTTTTCCGTTAACTTCAACAATCGCTGGAGTAACTGTAGATCTTCAAACCGGTGTTCCGGAGTTAATTACAGAAAGTCTCGGCCCTATTTTTGGAGAAAGGGCGGAGACAATTGGTAAAGGTAAATTCTATTTTGGGCTGAATTATTCCTATTATGACTTATCCGATTTCAGGGGATTAGCTATCGAAGATTTTAAATTTACATTTATTCCGGATTTTGATCAAGATGGCGTGTTTGGAGGTGAGGATCCCAATGATCTTATCGATAATGATACGATGGAGTTTTATCCTGATCTAAATCTCAGCGCTAGTTCTTTCGTGTTCTACTCAACCTATGGACTTACACCTAACCTGGACGTAGGCATTGCAGTTCCTATGATCAACCTCAAAATGAATGGCACAGCAAAGGCAGTCATCAACAGTATTACCTTGATTCAATTAGGACAAGCTGTTTTCAATTTTAACGATGACGTGCTTCATCCCCAATTGACGGATACATTTGAGTATGAAAGCAGCATGACTGGCATTGGGGATATTGCTCTACGACTCAAATACAGCTTTAAGCAAGAGTCGAGTCTGAATTTTGCCGCTTTTGCCGAATATCGATTTCCAACAGGAAATAAAGAAGACTTTCTCGGTACTGGAAAACCCAGCGTGAAAACATCCATTTTTCTATCAAAAAAAATAGGTGATTTTAATCCTCATCTCAACATTGGCTTTAACCGACGCTGGGCAGATTTTGACAGCGACGAATTTGAGTTTAATATAGGTTTCGATCAAAAGTTAACCACAGGTTTGACATTCGCTATCGACTTAATTGGTGAAATCGATTTGGAAAGCAGCGAAACAATCAATATCTTTCCAGGGACTAGCGTCATTACAAGAACAAGATTTCCAGGAACGGCAAGCTACGAAGAAATTATCGATCTCAGTAATATTCCTGAAGATGATTATGATCACCTATTCGACACCGCAGTTGGATTCAAGTTCGCACCTTCAGATCGGATTTTTCTGCTGGGCAATTTTTTGATTCCACTGAACGATGGCGGGATCAGGTCAAACATAGTATCTACTTTTGGCATTTCCATAGTGTTCTAATTTTATTTTAACCATTGATATTGGGAGTAGACATGAAAAAAAACCAATTCCAGTTGATTTTCATTATAAGTATTTTCGCTATTACAAATCAGCTTTCGGCACAAAGTGTCGGATATTGCTGGCTTAATCAAGCCGGTGGTTCCAACAGAGATGCCGGCCATGGAATTTCATTGTTTGGGTCCAGTGATATTCTTATAACCGGAAAACTCGATCAAAATGTTTTTATTAACAATTATAATTCAACAAGCAAGTTAAACTGGTCCATGGTTTTTGGCAATGCATCCAGTAAAAGTGCGGGAAATGACGTTGCTACTTCGGATGCTCACATTTTTATGGTGGGTTCGTTTCAAGACACGGTAGCATTTGGTTCTTTTTCACTGGTATCCGATTCAAACAGTGATGACATTTTCATAGTCCGATTAGATGGTTCGGGTAATGTCATATGGGCTACCCGTGCAGGTGGTTCTTTGGAAGATATAGGAACAGGTATTGCAGTTGGTAATTTTGGCTCAGATGTTTTTGTGACAGGATGGTTTAGGGATTTGGCAACTTTTGGTAAAGGTGAAGCAAACCAGACTGAATTGACCAGCGCCGGCAATAAAGATATTTTTGTGGCAAAGTATGATGGAAATACTGGAGAACTTGTGTGGGCAAAAAGAGCCGGCGGCCCACAAAGTGACAATGGCCAGGGCATCACTTTGGATGAATTTGGCAATAGCTTTGTAACCGGACAATTTGATGAAACCAGGGCAACTTTTGGCCCGGGTGAAAATAACGAAACTGCATTAACCAGCCGGGGAGATAAAGACATCTTTATTGCTAAATATGATCCGGATGGTTTATTAATTTGGGTTAAACAAGCTGGAGGAAAAGGCAAAGACCAGGGACATGGCATTGCAAGATATATACATGAAGATGACGAAGAATTTGGTAAAACTCATCTTTATGTGACCGGTGGTTTTAATGATACGGGAATTTTCGATAATAAATCGTTAATAAGTTCCGGGGACCGAGACGTTTTTGTCGCCAGGTATGATGATGATGGCAACTTAATTTGGATTCAACAAGCCGGGAGCATTGGCCGAGATGAGAGCCGGGGGATACATGTTTTCAGGCGAAGGGATCCTCTGGGACCTCAAGCTGTTTCTGTTTTGATCACGGGAGATTATGTAGAATCTATGGTGTTTGCAAAAGGGCTGCAAAATGAGCATAAATTTGAAAGTAACGGTGGCAGAGATATTTTTATTGCCAAGTACAATCAATCCGGACGATTACTTTGGGCTAAACACTCCGGGAGTGTCGAAGATGATTTTGGCAGTGCAGTAACAGCCGCAGCATTTTCGTATCAAGATATTCTAGGCGAAGAAAATAACTTGCTAAATACTTTTGTTACCGGAAGTTTTCGTTCCACGGCAGATTTTGGTACGTTCCAACCCACAAGCAGCGGTGACTTGGATATATTTGTCACTCGAATTGAAGATCTGGGTTTACCCAGGAACCTTACTTTGGAACAAGTATTCGATAAAAAACAAGGGCTTTCTTCTTTTGTCAAGATATCATGGAATCAACCGCTTAATGCATCTGCTCCATTTTTCGGTTTATTTGGGACTTCATTAGCAAAAAAAGCACAGGATGTATGCGAATTCCCGGATGGTTCGCAAGGAACAATACCTGACATAATATCCATTACTGTTAAAGATCAAAATGGGGATCTCTCCGATAGCTCAATCGTGAATGTATATTCCGAACCATCTCCATATGGAGCGGAAGCTCGCTTGATTCCCGGTTCATTGGTTACTGAAATTCTACAAACTGGAGATGAACCTCAATTTCAGTTTTCCTTCGAATTATGCATCAAGTTTGGAAACGATGACAAGGTTTCCGTAAACATTGCCATTAATGATGATGCCGGTAATTTAAGTCCGTTTAGGGAATTTGGTTTTGATATAGCAAAATCACCTGATGGTCAATCTATAAACCTGACAAGTCTAAGTAACACTGAAGCTTTTAGTATAGGCGATAATTTGCCGGGTGAATGCGGAGGCTCTGCCAATTTACTTTCTTACAATATTTATCGTAAAAATGAAGACACAGGTGAAGAGTCACTACTCACAAATGTACCTGTGGAAAGGACCTTCTTTGTGGATCAGTCTACTGATGCCGGGACGGAATATTTATACAGGGTAACCGCAGTTTATGCAAATAGTGAAAGCGAACATGTAGGAGATATACAGACATCCGGGAGTCCAAGCCCCAACAAACTATTTGAGTTGATTACGGATGGTGAAGTTGTCCTTGATGGCGGCAATACCGTTAGTAATAGCTGGGGCGATTACGATAATGATGGGCTTTTGGATTTGTTCCTTACCAATTCAATAGGTGTTGATAATATTTTATATCATAATAATGGTGATGGTTCTTTCTCCAAAATGACTTCTGCGCAAGTGGGTCAAATCGTCAACGATGCCGGTAATTCATTTGGCAGCTCCTGGGGTGATTATAACAACGACAACAAATTAGATATGTTTGTTGCAAATAGTTTCTTCGGATTAGGCCAAACGAATTTCTTATATAAAAATGAAGGAGGTAATTTTACTAAAATCACCAATGGCAATGTCGTAACCGATAATCACGATTCCAACAGCGGAACCTGGGGTGATTATGATAATGATGGGAATATTGATTTGTTTGTTGCAAATGGCAGTGGTGTGGAGCAGAACAATGCCTTGTATCATAACAATGGTCCACCGGATTATTCATTTACGCTGATAACGCAAGGAGAAATTGTCAATGATGGTGGGCGTTCCATTAGCGGATCGTGGGTAGATTATGACAACGATGGAGATTTAGACCTTTTTGTTGCCAATATAGGTAATAATTATCTATATCAAAATAATGGGGACGGAAGCTTTACAAAAATTCTGGGGATTGATATTGTCAATGAAGATAATCGTTCCATGGGCGGAAGCTGGGGTGATATGGATAACGATGGTGATTTGGACCTCTTTATACCCAATGATAAAGGAGTCAATTCCTTTTATAAAAACCTGTTAGCAGAAAGTGGATCGGCTACATTTGAAAAAATTGTCACCGGTGAAATAGTTGCCGACGCCGCGGCTTCTTTTGGCAGCAGTTGGGGTGATTATGACAACGATGGCGACCTGGATATCTTTGTAACCAATATTGATATAAATTACTTATACGAGAATGTTGATGGGCAGGGTACATTTAGTAAAGTCAGCAATGGCAACAATATTATAAACAATGTTGGCAATTCAAACGGATGCTCCTGGGGTGATTATAATAAGGATGGCTTTTTGGATATGTTCGTGGCCAACAGTTTTACTGTGGATCAAAAGAATTTCCTGTATATGAACAATAAAAGTCGCGGAACCAATAACAATAATTGGATTAATTTGCTTCTAAAAGGAACTGTTTCCAATGCCTCTGCTATCGGTGCTAAAATTAAATTAAAAGCCACTATCAATGGAACCCCGCTCTGGCAAGTACGTGAATTAAGCGGCTTAACCGGTGGAGGTTGGGGCGGCCAGAATAGCCTTAATGCTGTTTTCGGTTTGGGTGATGCAACTTCTATTGATTCCATTACGGTTCAATGGCCATCCGGGATTGTTGAAACGTATGAAAATACGGCAGTAAACCAATTTTTACAAATTGAAGAAGATAGCAGCTTAACGACTGTTGAGAATCAACAATTGGATATTCCTGTTGAATATAGCTTATCTCAAAACTATCCTAACCCTTTTAATCCTACTACAATCATTCAGTATGCGATTCCAGAGCCGCAACATGTCTCACTGAAAATTTTTGATGCTTCCGGCCGGTTGGTGCAAATTTTGGTTGATCGAAAGAAAAACAGTGGGAATTATTTGGTGGATTTTGATGCCTCCCGGCTTGCAAACGGTGTGTACTTTTACCGTCTAAAAGCCGGTGATTTCATTCAAATGAGAAAGATGATTTTATTGAAATAAGGAAAATTTTCCTAAATAAGTTCATTGGGAACCCATAAATGATCCGTAACGTTTATTGTTTTGTTACTCAAATCATCGAGATAAAACTGGATGTATAAAATCATTAAATTCTCCCTTCTTCATACTTCTTTAGCGATTTGCGCATTGATGCAGCCTCAAGTCTTCATTTCCCAGCTCTATGCAAACCAGGATTATTTTACCCGTGGACTAGAGTCAAAGAAAAATGGCGATTGGCAAGGAGCACTCAAAATATGGTGGTCTGCTCACTATAAATTAGACAAATTGGGCAAAGTTGATCCTCGCATTGGTATAGCCTTCATTGAACTGGCGACCGAAATGAAGGCACAAGAATATTATAACAATGCCAGCGAGATTTATTTATGGGGATTTTCAAAGCCGGGCATGTTCGAATTTCCAAAAACTGTTAAGGAGGAGATCGATAGATTGTCGCCTTTGCTAGGTGAAGAGGCACAAGCAACCTGGCAGCAAACGGCCAAACAACAAAGCCTGGAAATCTGTTTTTATTTACGGAAGTTTTGGCTTGAAAAGGATTCCAGACCCGCAACGCGTGGCAATGAGCGTTTGATCGAACATTGGGTACGTATTGCCTATGCCCGAAAACATTTTGGTAAGAACCGTAATGGCGTTTATGGCTGCGATGCCAGGGGAACAATTTATGTGAAATATGGCCAACCGGGTAAGAAGCATAAGGGGATGCTGGGCTCTTCGTCAGCCAGCGAGCTTGAACTCATGCGATGGGTAGCCAATCTCCGTGCGAGGAGAAAGATTAAGACGGAAGATCTAAATCCGGAATATGAGATGTGGATTTATAATACGCTAGGAACGGAAGAACACAGTGTATTTCTTTTTGCAAATAGATTTGGAACTGGCAGTTTTGGACTGGTTGAAGGAGTTGAATCTCTTATTCCCAAGAAACAGTCCATTTATCAAATTATGTACTATGCAGAGTTATCTCTATTTAATCCAATATTTCGAGAACGTTATTTTGAGTTGGAAGAAATTTGGAACCACCAGCAAATGGCCAGGGAAAGAGGTCAGCCAAGCGGCCATTACATTCGTGTTTTACGCACTATATTTTATGCCAATAAAAATAATGACAGGATTAATCCTAATTATAAATTCGCTAATTTGGATAATTCGGATTACGAAGATCTGTTTGGTAAAATTGATATAATAACCCATAACATTCGTTTACTAGATCAAAAAAACCAACCAAGATTAGCAATTATCGCTCTTTCTTATCCAAAGTTTAAACCCAGGAAAGTATCGGCCAGGAGCAAAAAATCCCTAGAAATTCCGGATTACCATCTGAAACACGCTCTAATTATTCGGAATGAATCTTTGGAGGAAATCGACCGGGTCGAAGATCTCGTGCCAAAGGGAATGGATAATATTTCTGTGTTTATGGTAAACCATTTGCAAGCCAATAACCATTATTCTGTTTCTTCCGAGGCCATTGGTTATTACGCTGATTCTATAGCAGAAGGAGACCGTTTTTCTGAGGAGAAAAATAGACTTTATGCCATAGGTAAAACCTTCTTCAAAACCAGAAAACCGTTAGCCGCCAATCTTGATTCATTGGAATTAAGCGATTGGGTGCTGGGTGTAAACTTTCCATCGGAGAATTACAAATCTCATCTTCCCTTTCCTTTAGTGCCGGCTAAACAGGTATCTAAACAAGATCCTTTACAGGTTTACTGTGAAATTTATCACTTGCAAAAAGATGCCGGAGGGACTGCTCATTATACGCTTGAATTTGGTATTTCCAAATTGGATAAGAAAGGCAGGTTGGACAATAAGGCGGAAAAAGTTTCGGTAGTCTACAATTTTGATGTACCTGACCAAACAAGAAAAGAACATATCAGCATAGATCTTAAAAAATTAAAGCCCGGGTTGTATGAATTTTTTGGTAAGGTGACAGATAAGGTTTCGGGGCAGGAAAAGACCAGGAAAAAGAAAATAACAATTCTTAAATAAAATCCTTTGAGAAATTTTATATATCGGCTACCCATAATTTTTGTCCGCGTTCATAATCTTCTTTATAGGAGTACGAAAAAGTATGCCAGTCGTCCTGGCCGGAAAGTCCTTCCATATCATGAAGAACCAGCACTTTTAGAACATTGGTTGTTTCCAACTGCAGATCGGCGAGATTCCATGCCCGAAAAGAAGCTGATTGATTTGTATCAGCCTGCTGGCATGACGTGGCAAAATAGCTGATCGAGGCTGCTAAAAAAGAAACGGCGAATTGTTTTCTCATGAAATGTCCCTTTCGATTGATATATCCGGATCATATGGGCTACTACTATTCCTACGGAATCCTTTCGGAACGTGTCATTGTGATATATCTTTGATGATTTGGTTAATTGTCTTCGCCAGTTCATCAATATGATTTTTGCAAACATCAAAAACAACTTCAGCATCTACATCGAAATAGTGATGGCTAATAATATCTCTCATTCCTTTGATTTGTCCCATTCTATTTGAGGATATTTAGGTAAAAGGGATTTGCTTGTAATCTTATCCATATTTTTCTGGCTTTCACCAATCGAATTAATTGCATACAGATCGCATCCAGTTTTTCCATTCCTTCTTCAGAATCTGTGAAATCATTTGCTGATTTTATGGGCTTAATTCGTCTACTAATGATAGATACGGCCTGATAAATTTGAGTTAATATTTCTAAAACAAAGCCTCTATCATACATAAATGGCCTCTGCATCGATTCTCTGCTTTAGATATTTGTTCATGTTATCCTGTACGTACAATATCTACCGGATAATGGAGCTGTTCCTCCAGTGCTTGCTTTATGCCAATGAGGTTAAAATAGTCAGGCCTTCCTAAATCCACAACAATATCAATATCGCTTTTATCGTTCATACTGTCTCTTGCCGCTGAACCAAAAACTCCGATTTTGACAATGTTGTATTTTGAATGATATTTTTCTCTAAAACGGCGTAAAAAAAGCAGTATTTCATCTCTGTTCATTTTTCCCTTCGTTCTGTTGATTCTCTTTTTGTATTATCAAAACTCTTTCTTATTAAACCGCTTCCACTTAAGACGATCTGGCATTATCTTTAAAAGGTACAGAAAGGACTTAAAAAAGGCAAGAGCATTTCGCTCTTAAATGTCATCGTGATTTGTGTACTTTCGCTCCGCTTCCCCTCAACTTGGTAAGGTCCGATAATACTCCCTTTTACTACAGAAAGTATTCAGAGAAATAGCCACAAAGTAAAATCTATTGTTTGGAGAGTGATAGTTTTTATAGATAACGTCGAGATAACCGGACAAAGGCTTAGCATAATTTTCCTTTTGCCAATTCATTGTCCTTGCCTTTGTTCCGTGTTAATTGATTCGTTATGCTTTGAACTTACCGCGAGAACTGGAATTAACGCAATAATATCATTTTGCGGCTTTGCTCAAATGAACCTGCTTTAAGTTTATAAACGTAAACACCGCTTGATAAATCAGACGCATCAAAATTTATATAATGATTTCCTGCAGGCAGATGTTGGTTGACAAGCATTTTTATTTCACGACCGTTTATATCATAAACGACAAGCTTTACTTTGCTACCAGTCTTAAGCCAATAATTAATAGTAGTTGTCGGATTGAATGGGTTGGGATAATTCTGATCTAAACTATAAGATCCTGCTTGATTTAGATGTTTATCTCTAACGGTAACAGGGATATCCCAATCCAGTATATTGGCCCATATATCATAACCGGTTTCACCGGTCCTATTGTCCACCCATGTACTATATATTTTATTATTAAAAAGGACAATGTCCGGATAATCTTGATAACCTGTGGAAGTATTGGTTATACGAAAATTAGTACCAATGGGAATGCCTAAAAATGAGAATCGTTGAGCATAAACGTCCCTACTTCCCGGCCATGCAATTATATAATCTCCTTCAACATTCATAGAAAAACTTGGAAACTTACCACGATTTATGTCCTTTTCATCTTCCATAAAACTCATTTCTTCGTTTAAAGGGTCTCCATCTTTATTAAATCTTTGTAATAAGATGGTACCTATTAAATCATTATACCAACTAACAATAAAAATACTATCTTTAAATACTACTGATGGATTGAATTGATTATTATAATAATCTTCTTTTGTTATTTGGATTTCGCTGCCTAAGGGATCACCCTCATTTGTGAACAAGCGGGCATAGATAACTATATTAACAAGAGTACAATGATCATAAAATGTATGGCGATAATCATTCCAGGCAACTACGAAATCTCCATCTTCATTAATAGCCATTGCCGGTTGATCACTACCTACAATACTAATATTACCGCAGTTATTTAGCTGTAGAATTGATATTTGATTTAGGAGATTGGTGGAATCGATATTACTAATTTTAAAATTATCACCTATAGGTAACGCTTTTGAATCATAAATTTGCCCGTATATTTCTTGATGTCCTTCTCGTGTATCTGTCCAAACAATTACAAATCTTCCATCAGGAAAAAAATTAACCACGGATTGCCAATGATTATACTCACCGATGTCATCGTTCACTTTGAAATATGTTTTGTTTAGTGCTCCATTAAATGTAAAAAAGCGAGCATAAATTTCGTTTTTCCCCTCCTCTTCATGTTGCCAGGTTATAACAAAATTTCCCTTTTTATCCATTGCAACATCATGGCCTTGCGGACTAATAACATTAGTTGAATTGTCGGTTACCAGAAAAGCCCCGTCTAATGGTGATCCTGTTTCTGTAAATCTTTGCAAATAAATATCAAAATTTTTATCAAGGCGGTAATCCAGCCATGTTATAATAAAATTCCCACTACCGTCCACTGCGATTTCCGGGTTATTTTGCGAAAGTGTCCCTTGATTTTTATTTACATTAAAATTATCACCTAGGGCCTGTACGAATACGTCATTAGAAAATTGTTGTACATAAATATCTTGAATATTTCGATAATCGGTCCATGAAATAATAAAACTCCCAAAGTTCCTCTGTGGTATTGCCGGTTGGCTCTGAGCTGCATTACCTTCATCTTGATTAATTTTGAAATTGCCTAGAATACCGATTCCAGATTTATTATACGCCTGCCCATAAATATTCCCTTTAACACTCCATACAATTACGAAACGTCCGTCATTGTCTATTGATATTGAATGTTGGGAAGGTTTGGAAGGAAATAATCCATTTATTTTGTTAACTTTAAAAGTATTTCTTATTGGAGAGCCGTATCCAAAAAAAGGCTGGGCATAAATATTATCCAAATAATTCCAGGCAACAATAAAATCACCATTATTATCCATCGCTATTCTTGGACGAAATGGGAAGAAATTTGCATCTTCACCGGTTATTTTAATATTTGGCCCATTTAGATTTCCTTTTCTTGATAACTTTTGAACATAAACCCCTCCATCATGCAAATCTTTCCAAATGGCAATAAATTCTCCTTTTGGATTGGCGGCAAGATCTGGATTGGCGATTCCTTCATTTTCATTTATCTTAAAATTATTATTTATTGCAATTCCATCTTTTGAATATGCCTGGCCATAGATGTCGGGCTCAGTGTTTCTATAATCTCGCCAAATAACTATAAAAACGCCTGAGCTGTCAACAGCCACTTGCGGATGATTACCATTAAACTCATTTACTATCAAATTTTTACCAGCCTTTGTGCCATCATATAAATAGCGCTGAATAAAAATTTTACCTCCGCTTTTCCAGACAATCACAAAATTACCAATTCTATTCATTGAAATTTCAGGACTATTATGTTCACTTTCCAACCCGCCATCATTAACTTTAAAACCGTTACCTATGTGAGTACCATCTTTTAAAAATCTTTGAGCATATATATCATTGTTGGCACCATTGCGTTTTTCTTCCCAAACAATTACAAAGTTACCAGAATCATCTAATGCAACCGAAGAAGAGTTCTGCGGACCAGTCCCAGTATCTTCATTAACCTGAAAATCAGGGACAAATGCATTTAACCTTTGGTTAATAAATTGTGTGTTTCCAATGGTAGCTAGAATTGGTAAAAAAATGAGTATTGATAAAAAAGGAATGGATTTATTCATGATGTAAACTCATAAATATAGATAACAATTCTTTGCAAAAAGATAGTTTGTATTTTTTTAAAATCAATAAAAAAAACACCCTTTTAACTCCATAAATTCCAAAAAGTATAACGGTCGGCGCTTAACCGGCGGCGGGCATTGGAAACACGCCAATTCTGTTGTCATCTCAACTTGATGAAATAAATATTGGACTACTCCCTTATTTTTATTTTATGGGCACTATAGAATAGTATATTTCTTTGTTGCTGTTGCCAATTGACATTCACACTCTAATAATATTAGCATTGTATTTTGCCACTAATGAATCACATGTAACCAAATGCAATGGTTCAACAAGGCTCTGGGCAATTAACATGCGATCAAATGGATCTCCATGATAATCTTCCAAATCTATAAGTTTAATAGCATGATCAGGTTTAATGTGCAAAAGATTAATAATGATTTCCTAAATGTTAACAGTACTTGCATATACTTCATCAGCGGATAAAACCAATTGTCGCGTTTAATCCGGTAAATCATCGCTTCCTTCCAGACACCATAGTAGAATATGCGTATCCAGTAATAATCTCATTGGTTCCGGCCATAAAATTCATCAATAATATTTGGAGGTAAAGGGGCGTCAAAATCTTTGCTGATTTGGATCTTTCCTTTTAACGCGCCTAATTTTATCTTTTTTTTGATGTTATCAATAGGAACAAGCTTCATTTTTGGTTTAACTGCTTTTACCACAATAACTTCTTCACCAGCGGCAACCTCTTCAGCAATCCTGGATAAGTTGGTTTTTGCCTCGTGGATGTTTATCGATCTCATTTTTTACCTTTCTAGTTAACAACTAAACTAAAATATTTCTAAATTTCTGGTTTTTGGGTGAAACAATTGGTTTTCACTAAAAAGATATTTGGTAGCTGACGTTTATAGCATAACCCCTTCACCTCTCTGACTGCGGGGTTTAGGGGTTATGTGTTATTTTCATTTATTGCTCTCAACGGCTCTGTATAAAAAACGTGGGGCTTTCTGAGCTAATTTCCCGTCAACGGAGCAAGAAGTTTATTGAGAGTAACAGCTTGCCGAAACCCATGTAATGCCCTATGTTTTTTATACTTTGTTAGCTGCTGAAACATAAAATCTCGCTTACTTTAATTACAATATTGTTTAATAGCATTTTCAGCTAGCTTGTATCCAAGCTTTTTAGCGCTTTCAAAATTTGAACACGCATTTTGTTTCTGGTTCAGCTTAATTTGCGACAAACCAGCTTTGTAATAACCCTGGGCGTAATAGGGAGCTAGTCTAACTACTAATGAGTAATCATTAAATGCATTTTCATATTTTTTTAAATTGAAGAATATGCTACCCCTATTCATATATCCATTAGCGTCTTCAGGTTTAAGCATAACGTAAGTATTAAGATCATTTAATGCCAAGTCATTGCGGTTGGTTATGCTATATAAATTCCCTCTGTATAACGATACTTTTGGAAAGGAATTATTTATTTCTATGGACTTATTATAATAAGTTAGTGCCCTATCGTAGTTTTTTTGAATTTGATAACATGAACCTAAATAAAAGTATGAGACGTAATTTTGAGGATTCTTGTTTATCGAAGCATTAAAATAGGATATAGCTTCATCATATTTTTTACTATTAAATTTAGCCAAACCTTCCTCAAATTGCTTATCGGATTCACTAACTTTTAAAAAAGCTTTGACATTAAACCTTCTGTCAGTTGATAGAAATTGATTTATTAAACGGTATTCAAGGGGACGGTTAAGGAAATATTGATCCGGTATGCTGGTTTCTCTCAGTTTAGGCCGGTAAGAGTAGTGAGAGTCCCAAATAATTAACGACCCAACATCTGCAGTATCTACGTATTCATGTTTGACAGGCAGAAGCACTTTGTTAAAATCATACTTTGTTTTGCCTTGGTAGTATAAAAACAAAGCATGCTGAGAAAATACTTGGGTATTTTCATCTATTTCGTACTGCGTTTTATTATTGCTTTTAACTTGTCGTTCGTACCATGTAACTACTTTTTCTAGGGTCACATTTTCTGGAGTTTTTCGAATTGGTTTGATACTTTTTGATACACTAATAACAGGTAAGAACATAAAGACTACTGTAATGATTGTATTATTTTTTATAGGCAATAGTATAAATAGAGTACTAAAGCTTCCAATGACAAGGGGCACCCAATTTCTTATATCTCCTATATGTATTCCCTTTGGTTCATAGGACCAGAAATAGCCAATTATGAATAAAAACGGGATTAAGAAAATCAATAATAAATTTCTTTTTGGCATCTTTTTTATTTCATCTAAGGCTAGAGCCCCCATTACAGCTAGTAATGGGGCTATAACAATCAAATAACGATGATTCCCCGCATTAGAAGGACCAAAATTCAACGATTTTGAGTTAAACAGGCAGTGTAATAAATAAAAAATGGCTGCAGGAAGAAAAATGTACAAGTTTATCTTTTTCCAAGTTATTACTTTTGAAGCAATATAAGTTATTAAAAGTGTGAGAACGGTAACACCATAAATAATTTCTGATACCAACGGGTAATGATCTATTCCTTGCCTGGGATAAGCATCCCCATAAGTGCTAGAAGTTTCAAAAATCTGATGAATTAAATACAGATAGTCACCTGTTGCGATACCCCCCCAAATATTATAAAAAACAGGGGGTATTGATCCGATCAGTATTGCCCTAAACTGTTTATTGAACAATAAATATACTCCATAGGCTGCTAAAAGAATGTAAAACTCTTGTCTTATTAGGCAAGCGTAAGATAATAATAATACTGCCCACACTGATTTATTTTTGAAGTGCATGTAAAGCGCTAACACAAGTAAGAATGCGCTAATAATTTCGGAATAATTCCTAAAGCTGAGTTGTACCCACATAGGTTGGCTTGCCAGTAATACAAAAGCAAGAATGGCAAATTTCCCGTTGAGTTGTTTTACTATCTTATAACAAAAAAAAGAAGTAAAGGCGGCAACTAAACAATTAACAACTTTTACAAAAGTTTCACCAAAAAGAGATGGAATTGCATAAACCAATTTATAACCTGTTTTAGGCCAGTTTCCTAATATGCTTGATGGGTCATACCAAAAATTCTTCATGGAAATAAAATGAGCTGCCTCATCATCCTGGTACATGCCATCGGAAACATTCGAGTATGCGAAATAGATTACCGCAAGAAGCAACGTAAATAAATACATAATTACATCATTTGAAAAAACCGTTGTTTTTTCGTTAGGCTTATTGTAGGATGCCTTGGAGGACGTTCTATGCTTTTGTTTTCTATGTTGTTTCTTTTTACTTCTCATGTTAGTGCTTTTCACTTTCGCAATTTTCCTACTGCAATTATTGAAGTACCTAATATTGAAGATCGAAATATGCGGTTTTCAAGCTTGAGGATTTTATCAAATAAACAATTGACCTTGTCATTGGGGGAAGCGATCCCATATTGAACGATTTTACTCTTGGAAATAAATGGAATGATTATTTTTCTAACCAGAGCAATAATCAACAAGCTCCCCCCCCAATATTCAATGCTTACTTTTTCAATTTGGTTTAGAGCAAACAGGTCTTCTATCATTTTTTTTGTATATCTCCTTTTATGGCCAACTAACCGATCGTATTTACTATATAAAAAGTTGAGTGCTGGTACATTTATGATAACCAGTCCTCCATTTTTCAGGTACTCGGTCGACACTTTCAAAAATTCATTATCGTCAGGTATATGTTCAATTATATCCATTAATAATATGCCATCATATTGATTAATTAATGCCTCCGGTTTTTCGAATATGTTTAAGCAAAATAATCTCCCATTAGTATATTCAATTTGGTTTAGGGCAAACATATTTAGATCGCATCCATCAACGGTCACACCAGAAAGTGATTCAAATTGACGAATTATAAGCCCATTTCCACAACCTATTTCAAATAGTTTAACATTTGACAAACTATTAATGAGTGAATCTCGTTTCGCTGCATTAAATCTTGCTTTTATCCAAAAATGTTGAAGAGAAACAAACTCATACCATTCATCAGCCATGTCAACTTTTTCTGGAGCAGATAGAATTTCTATTTTGTTATTCATTTATACTTCTTGTCATTTTGTCTTATTATTTTCAACTGTATTGTACTTCTTTACTTTTGAGCTATTCTTTGGACTACTTTCCTTCTTCAATTAATTCTCCATTAAATAACCTGTTTTTAACAATAAACAAAGGTCTCTGTTTAACTTGAAAAAAAGTACGGGATACATACTCCCCAATTACTCCAAGACAAACAAGTTGTACACCTCCAAATAATATGATGGCAAACAAAAGCCCTGTAAACCCAATTGGTACATCATCAGAAAATATTTTTTGATACAGAACTTTAAGAAAATACAGAAGTGCTATAGATATCGATCCAATACCAAGAGAAGTAATGAATTTAATGGGTAATACACTGAAGTTAAAAATGCCATTATAGGCCAATTTAAACAACTCTTTAAAAGAATATTTTGATTGACCTGCGACTCTGGCATCTCGTTCATATTCGACTCCTATTTGCTTAAAACCAGCCCATGCCCTCATGCCCCTTATATATCTGCTTTCTTCCGGCATGGAATTGATTAAGTCTACAACTCTTCTACTTAAGAGAGAAAAATCACCACTATCGAGAGGTATATCTACCAATGATAAGGATCTTAAAATGCGATAAAATGTATGGTAGCTTATTCTTTGTATGAAGCTTTCTTTTCTCTTTTTTCGGACCCCGTAAACAACATCATAACCCTGCTCATAGTATTTATAAAATGTTTCGAGAAGCTCTGGAGGATCTTGTAAGTCTCCATCTAAAATCATTACAGCCTCATTTGCATTTGCGTATTTTAACCCTGCAGTTATCGCAAACTGGTGTCCGAAGTTTCTTGAAAGAGAGATAATTTGGTACCTTTTATCATTCATGCCAATTGCATAAATTAACTCTTCTGTTTTGTCCTGACTTCCATCATTTACTAACACGACTTCAATTTCAAGACTCAGAGAATTCATTAAATTATTTAGTCTTTCGACCAAAAATCCTATAGATTCTTCTTCATTGTATAATGGTACCACAAGAGAAATTATCGGTTTCATTTAATTAATTTTTTGTTATAGCAGCTAACGAACCTATAAAAACAATTGTTCTTATAACCCCTATTTAGTGGTATAAACACAATTGCGTTTATTTCTCATTTAGCAACACTTCTTTAATATAATTTGTAGATTACCCGCCTAAACGCCGAACTCAGCTACGCTGTATTTGTACAATTTTCAATCAAAGAATGAAAATTATGGCACAGGTGCAGCCGTCAGCTGAAGCGAAATGTTAGCCGTAATGTTGTCAATTATAACAGTGACCTACGAGCGTGCTGTCAATATTCAGCCGCTTGAAGTTCTCGGTGCCAGCCTCCACCATTGAGACCTCTTATAAGATGTAAATATAATCGTTGTTCATATTTGTTTATTTTAGACCTGATTTTGGCAATACAGCTTCTATTTTCTACAAGCTTTGAGGTTGCTAACATAGATATAAACAAGTCGTTCTTACCATTTATAGATGACAAATCAAGCCGTTCATCCAATTCATTGATAATAGTTATTAATATCAAGAAAACAAATATTTAAATACATTTTTATTATTTTCTTTGCCAGTATAGGTGACTGCCACAGACTTACACTGACAAAAACAGCCATAGAGACTCAGAGGACACGGAGGGGTAAAATTATATTGATTTTATTTTAAACGATCAGCAGGACTGCGAACACCTCTACCACCTTGGTTCAAAACATACGTGTAGACCAAGGTCGTATCCTGACTGTTATTATTCAGAATTTTTGGTGAACTTGATCTAGCAATTTTGGTTTTTGAGGTTTTGAAATTGTGCGGTCCAACGTTTCCATAAATCCCCAACGGATTATTAAAATTTTAAATTAAACCGAAGATAGCCAACAGGTCTACAAAAATCAAGGAAAATCAAATAGAAAGATAAAACTAGATGACATACAATTCCCATTGAGTTAAAATCTCAAATTCTACCTTTGTATACCTTGAATAAATCATTCATCTTTTGACTCGCTTGTCCCGCAATAAAGCATGGCGGATGTTGTGGGAAGGGCGTTAAAAATGCGCCCTTACCCGATTAAACCACTTGCGAGTATACGCGTCGAAGTCGGGCCGCCAATGTTATAAAAAGGCCACAGATTTTATTCTATGGCCTTTGTATAAATTCGAATATTATTCTGACTTAGTTTTCTTTTCTTCTTTTGTAGATTCCTCAGAATCAACAACAACTGCTTCTTCTTTTGGTGAATTATTTACTTTATTACCATCTAGGGATTTACCCAGTATTTCCGGTAATTGCATACCCGCTAATTCAAATGCATCACTCAAAGCAGGCACGGATTTAATAAAATTAGATAGCCAATTGGCTGTAGTAGATCCATCACCGTTACTGCCGCCCTGGTCCCAAACCACAATTTTATCAATCTGGATACCGTTCAAAGCTTGCACCTGGATTTTGATTATTTCCGGCAGCTTATCAGCAACCATCAATTTAACGGCTGCATCAGCATTATTATCAGCAGCCTCCATAATTAGCTTAAAACCTTCAGCTTGTTTGGTAAGTATCTCTTTAATACCATCCGCTTCTCCCTTAAGTTTTTCGCGGATATTATCGCCTTCGCCCTTGCCTTCTTGACGTAATTTTTCGGCAGCAGCTTCAGCTTCAAGTGTTACTTTTTCTTTCGCAATTTCCGCCGGTACAATAATATCAGCTTTCCTAGTAGCTTCCTCTTTCTGCGCACGCGCCAACTCAGCAGCTTTTTGAGCTTCGTAAGCTGATTTTTCAGCTTCTGCTGCATTTATCAATTCAGCAGAGACAGCTAGTTTTTTTGCTTCAGATTGTTTAATCCGCATATCAGATTCACTAGCAGCCACAGTTACTTTAGCATTATTCTCGCCTTCTACAGCTTTTGCATTCGCTTCTGATACCTTGACTCTTTTATCTTGATTGGCTTGCGCTTCACCGACATCACCATCACGATCTTGTTTGGCCACTTCAACTTTAGCTCTATTGATAGCTTCAGAAGCAGCTTTTTTGCCCAATGCTTCAATATATCCGGATTCATCGGTTATGTCGGTTATGTTGACATTGATTAGCATTAAGCCGATTTTTTTTAGTTCGGACTCCACATTGTTCATAACTTTCTTTTCAAAATTTTCCCTGTCCGCATTGATCTCCTCAATATCCATTGTGGCGATGGTTGCACGCAGCTGGCCGAAAATAATATCCTTGGCGTTTTCTTCTATTTGATTCCTATCCATACTTAACATTCTTTCAGCAGCCGTATTCATTACGGCAGGATTAGTGGATATGCCGATCGTAAATCTTGAGGGTATGTTAACCCGGATATTTTGCTTTGACAAAGCGCCATCCAATCGAATATCAATGGTTAATGGCTGCAAAGAAAGAAACTTGTAGTTTTGTATCAATGGCCAGACAAATGCCGCGCCTCCATGAACACACTTGGAAGTTTTATCCTTGCCGACTTTACCAAATATCACCAGAACCCTGTCTGATGGACAACGTTTATAACGTGACATTGCACTGATCAGCGTAACAAAGACTATCACAGCCAAGCCACCTACGACAATAAGTATATACATTGTGCCTCCCGTATTTATTGATTAAATTCGATAAAATATCGAATTAGATTAGTTGGTTTTTTCTACTACTAATTGATTACTCACAACCCCAACAACTTTGACTTCTTGATTTCTCTTTAGTGGTTTGCTCTCACCGGTAACAGCTACCATTTCTCTATATACTTCACTGATGGTCATCGATACTTTACCCTGACCTTCATATAAAGCCGGAATCTCGATTGATACCCTGGCTAAGCTTCCGATGGCACTTTTTAATCTTACAGTCCCGTCACTACTCAATTTTGAGAGTCCAGTCAAGAGTGAAACTACAACAGCAACAAACACAACGCCAACCAAACTACTTATCAAACCTGTAAAAATGATGTGAATACCATAATCAAGGCAAGCCAATCCGCTCCAGGAAAATCCCATAAAAAATGCTACCATATTGTGACTTGTAAAATACTGCGCAAAAGAAAACCCGGTATCACTTGGGTCTTCCGCATGTGAATGGGAACTATCTTCATCGTGGCTTCCATCCACATCTCCGGAATCACCCTGAAAACCAACTAATGTCATCAAAGATTGAAGTATGAAAATTGATGAGGAAAATGTAGCAATTACCCAGAAAAATTTCTGAGTAAACATCAATGAACTCCACCATTCTTGCAATTTTATCACCTCCTTCCGTAAAGTATTATAACAATGTACTCATTTTTTATTCAACCAATCTATTTCCAAGCCGAACTCCAAGATTTTATTATAGGGGATTCCACACAAAAACTCACTTTCCATTCCATTTGCCTTTTCCATCATTTATTAGCCGGAACAAGCCGGAGAAGATGTATCTTATCATAAATAGGACGATAAACCGCCCAGGCGTCAAACCGTTCATCCGGCAATTTCGGCTTTTGAGAATTTGAAATTTTGTAGTACAACGTTTCCATAAATCCCCAACGGATTATTCTATTTTGAAATTATATAAAAATAACCAACAGACCTGCAAAAATCAAGAAAAATCAGGAATTGAAATATAAAAGCAATATGGCACATAATTCCCGTTGAACTTAAATCTTAAATTTCAACCTTCGTGAGCGTTGAATAAATCGATCATCTTTTGGCTCGCTTGTCCAACTTCGAGGATATAGCCATCAGGATCACGCATATAACATCGAATTTCCCAGCCATGGTTGTCGAGCGGTTCCGTTAGAAAGTGCGCGCCTTTTTCCTTCCAGTCATTGTAGCAGCTTTGTATATCCGCCACTCGCAAATTCAAAAAACTGTTGACTTTATTGGGATCTTGCGGAGGTTCAAGAAATACTTCCGGTTTATCCGGCGTAGGCCCGCCGCCGGAGTTGAGTATGATCCAGGAGTTTGCCAGTTTTATGATACAGGGATTTTCGGGATTAACGACTTTTCCGCCAAGGATGCCAACATAAAATTCCCTGGATTTCGACTGGTCTTCGACCGTTAAAAAGTGAGTGACAAAAAATCCTGTTTGCGGGATGGGTGCGTTTGGTAAATCCATAAAAAACTCCTGAAATCATCATATTTTAATTGATTACTATTATAAATTCGATATAAGATATTCATGGTTCGACTCCGCTCACCATGCTTAAATTCAGCTGCTTGAGCCCTTCGACAAGCTCAGGATGAACTCGTCGAAAGCCGATTGTCTCAGTGTTCAAGTATATTTTTTACTCAATTTCCAGCCGGCCCACTCACCAGGGCGTTAAAAACCAGCTTGAATGTGCCATGGGTCTGCATGCGGTGCTGGGCACGAAATCCGATAAGAATCACCACACCATCACCATGTTCTACCGATACCATTGCCGCTTTCTCGGCGATCAATGCCCCGCCAACCAGCCAGCCGCTTTGGAGAATGTCGCGCTCCACGAAGGTCACGATGCGATCAATGCGGTGGTTTTTTTCACTCGGGATAACCTGGTAGACATCATTATTTCTCAGGAATAACCCAAGCCCTTCTTTCGGCATGCCATAAGCGAGGGGATTGCTGTTGTCGAATTCCATTCTCAATGTCGAGCCAGGTGACCAGAAATCTTTAGAGGATACACCGTCTACGACATTGCGGATCGGCAGTTTGAACTTTTCGATCGGGAGTTCTCCGGCTTGTCCAAATGTCACCAAAGTGCCGCCTTTCTCGACGAAAGCTTTGAGCGCATCGACGCCTTCTTGCCCGAAGCCGCTGCGGTATTCCGGTGGATAGGCCTCAGGTCTGCGGCTGGAAAAATCATTGCCTTCCGGACGCTTTCCGGTCATGGTGGCAATGTTGTCGTCCGGCAGGATGATTACATCATACTTTTTGTGAAGGTTACCTGCTTTCAGTTCTTTATCTTTGAACGAAGCATATGGAAATTCGAATTTCTCCAACAATAATCGGGTCCACCCTTCATCCATGTTGCCGCCGAGATAGCGCTGGTACATCCCGATACGCATGCGTTTAAGCGGCCGGCTCACAGACGATCCATCAGAGTTGAGCGCTTTAAAATCCACACCGGTTTTCCCGGCCACTTCGGCAACGAGATCATCCGGGGCGGATGCGGGAATGATAAAGTCACCGGGATCCAAACCAGCAGCCTGTCGATCGACACGCCTCACTTTGACTTTGCCATTCCAAAGCAAGTTCACAGCTGTAAAGCTATCGTTCAATCGGCCATCGAGGACGTATCCGTGCTGCCCTTTATTCACTTGTCCCGATGGAGAGATAGGTTCTGCCACCCGTACCAGGTCTGTTTCCACAGGGGTATCGACAGGATCCACCCGAACACCCATGTATTCGGCAATGTTGTCGGTAGACATATCGTATGGGCGAATCGGATTGCCGTCACGGTCGCGCGTGTAAGAATTGTCAGGATAGTAGGTCCGGCCCAATAGCCAGCGGATCACCCCCCGTTTGGGTTGCGCCATGGACACAACAAACGACTCTGCACCATAGACCCTGCCTTCGTGAGTGAATGCAGACGAGGCTTTCCGTACCTCGATCCCCTGACCGAGTAATGTGTTTATCATTTTTTTTGCAGTGAGAGGATCGTGCTGATTTGCAGGAATAACGAACGCCGCAGGCTTGCCATTTGCACCACGCTCCGTTTGCCGTTTGGCTTTGAGATAGGCGTTGCGGAGGACGGTCTCCCGGTTTCTTGCCGCCATATCCAGCGCAGCGATTGCAGCGATCTTCTGTTGTTCGACGATATCCCGCACATGCCACCAGCCGCCTTTCCAGGGGTTGGGAAACGATGTCTGCTCCTGGTATTCGGGCAAACCCCGGCGAGAACCCTGGAGCTGATCCGGATGCAGAAAGAGCGGAGTCGCCAACCGTGCACTGGCGGATTCGGTCAGCATTCCTGCAATGTTGTGGAAAGGGGTAATCCAATGAAAGCCAAAATGGCCCCAACCTGAATAGATTGCCGCGTTCACCACTCCGGCTTTACCAGCCTCCTCTTCTTTATAAGCGATATGCGCTCCGTACCAGGCCATTTCACGCCATACTAGCGGATCGCCGCCGGGACGGATCGGTTCGGCATAGGGCGGCACATAAAGCCGGGCGCCATAAGCTCCCATCTGGTGATGATCGATATAAGCCTGGGGAATCCAATCCTTGAAGATGATCTTTGCGCCGTAAACGGACTCGATAGTGTTTTGCATAAACGCATCGCGATTGTTGTCGTGGCCGATATAATGGTGATACAACCACGGCAAACCGACGCCTTCAAATTCTGTCCCCACAGTTTTATTGTACCAGTCGGTTATCATGATTTCACCATCGGGATTGAAGCATGGGATCATGATCGCGATGGTATTGTCCAGGATACGGAGCATTTCATCGTCATCGCGGGTTACCATATCATAAGTGATCTCCGCCGCAGCCTGGCTTGCTGCAACCTCCGACGAATGGAGCCCGAACGACTGTACAACGACCGCCACACCTCGGGCAATGGCATCCTTTATTTCCGACTCACTAGCACCCCGGGGATCGCTCAAAGTAGCGTTAATCTGACGTAAGTCTTCGAATCTTGCCAGATTTTCAGGCGAGGATATGTACAATACTAAAAAAGGATTGCCCAATGTGGATGGTCCCATATCCACGACTTTCAGCCTCGGGCTCTCGCTGCCGAGAAGGTGGTAATACTCCACAAGTTTATCCCAGCGTGCAAGTTTACGATCGGCACCCATTTCGAAGCCGAAGAAGCTCTCCGGAGAAGGGATTTGCTGAGCCACAGCATGCTTCGGGGTGAATATGAATGCCGATAGTCCGATGAACAAGGCAAGAATAAGAAGTGTAAATCGGATCGGGCAATGTTTTGATTTCATAAGACACTCCTTGAGTTTAAGTGAAATGGGTTGAGTGTGTTTGGTCATTAGTTTCTGACCGAAAAACACCCATTCTGTCATTCCCGCATGCTTTCCCATTAAAAACGTACGGGTACAAGTTTAGCGGGAATCTACTAATTAATTAACTGTATAAATGCAAAGATACAGGTACAACTATCGAAAGGCAAGGGTTATCGTGATTTGACCTGTGCATTTCGCTTCCCCGGAACCTGGCAAGGTCCGGTAAAACTCCCCTTTTTATCACAAAAAGTATTCAAAGAAATAGCCACTCGTAGCACCTATTGTTTCTGCAGCTCACTCTTACACGGGTTGTAAAACCGTCAGAAATAATTCTTATTTCATAAATTTTTACCCCTCAAAAGTAAACTACTTTCTTCCCATACATTTTGAATATTCTTTTTGCTATGGTAACCTTACACATAACATGATCGTTAGTCTCAAGATTGATCATTTTCGATCATTTGAGAAGTAGCATTTTTCTCGCCTTAATGTTTTTACCAGCTTCAATTCGATATATGTAAACGCCGGAAGCAACCTTTAGATTTGTTCCATTCTTGCCATCCCATTGGACGGTATATGAACCAGCCAACTGTTTCTTGTCTATGAGTGTTTTGACTCTTTGGCCGAGAATGTTATAAATCACCAGCTTTACATCTGTAGCCTCAGGTAAATCGTACTTAATTGTCGTTGTCGGATTGAACGGGTTTGGATAGTTGTCGTATAATGCAAATTTCTTTGGGATATTGCCATCTGAATCTGAGATGCTGGTGACAACATCTGGCTTTGCAGGTGTTTTTTCCCGATTACCCACATTATCTCTCGCTATGCTGTAAAAGGAATAATCTATATTTGGTACTCCGACATAGACTGCTGTAGTAACTCTGGTATTACGGAGCCAGGGAACGTAGGCGCCACTACCATCAGCCACATAAATTGTATAGTCTGAAATTCCGCTACCGATGTCGGAACCAGTCCAATGTAATTCAAACATACTCGAATCTGCTCTCGTATCCGGAAGTTCAATAAAGGAGAGTATTTTACTATTTGGCAAATCTGCATCAATTGTATTTATCCATGGACCTAAACCTGGGATTTCACTATCTGGATTTGGTGGTGCCGGATTCCATGGACCAACCCCATCGAAGTTCACAAATGCCTGGTTCTTAATCTTGGTGCCCGTTGATAAACCTGATTTGGGTTTAACAGAATAGGAAACCCAGCCAATTTGATAGCCCGTAGAATCAATCGGCGGTAGAAATCCGGCCAATGGGTCTTCCGGCAGCTTGCCTGTTGCGGGGTCGAGGGAGCGAAATGTCCAACGCAGTTCCCGGCTATCCTGATCGTATTTGCCTTCGACATTAACAATCAAATCGAAGTCAGGACGCATGTCGACATCGACGTTGAAATAATGCCCGCCCTCAAGCTCGACTGACCATCTCAAAAAGCCTGTCTGCCTAAACTTGAGGGTGGTATCATCAAAATTCGCATCCAGCGTATCAACGATAAAGACCTCTTGCGCCGGCGCCGTAGCATCCTCTTTGTTCCAGAAGTCGATGCGATAGGAGAAAGCTTCGGCCATTGCAGTGTATCTCTGAACTGAGTTAGATGAAGAATCCGTGATATTATATCCTTTTGGTCCGAACTTATCTTCTGGCGTAAGGGAACCGGCTAAGGGTGCCTCTAACCTATCGAAATACCCATCAATCGCGGCATTCCCGCCTTTTATAAGTTCAGAACCAGTTGCTGCCAGATCACCAACAGCACCAAGCCCTCCCCCAATTCGAATACCCAAACCTGCACCTGCGGGACCTCCTAGCCAAAATCCCAATATCCCACACCTAATGTCGCGCCAGTGATTGTCCAAGTAGGAACAGCATGATTCCAAAGAGCATTGGTAATGTGTTGACCAGACTTTCGCACCTTTTCACGAAATGGTGGAGGATATGATAATGCAGTTTTCGTGACGAAAGTAGAGTTAGAATACTTATCGACTATAGCGTCTTCAAAGATCTTGAATATTGGGGATGTTGCAATACTATCAATGTTTCCTGTCATACTAAAACTAGAACTACTGGCAATGCGTAAATCTGCTTCCATCCAAAAGAGATTACTATTTAAAGAAGAGGGGACATTAACATCTACTTCAAAAGAGAACTCACTTCCAGCCCCTAAACGTAGCAGCCAGATTGGTAATACTTGTGCATCATTCGTTTCAACAATCATTGGGAAATCTTCCCATGGTACCCCAATCTCCTTTAAAGGATCAAAAACAATAGAAGGGATATTCGGAAAGTGTTGTGTAATAAGTATTTTCTTGGGCAAATTTATGAAGAGAACCAAATCATAGATATCAACATTGCCCCGATTACCAAACTTAATAATATATTTGAAATTACGACCGTACCGGATTATGCTTCGCCCTATGATTTCTACCCAAACATCTGGTTCACCTACTCTCTCTATAGTAAAACTTTTTGGGGCAACAGAATATTGTTCATTAAGGTTTACTACTTTTAGAACCCACTCACCAGGTTCGGCGCCCGACAACAAAAAGGTAGCGGTTAAGGATCGTCTCGTAGAATCGCCGACTACTTTATTAGCAAGAATGTTTTCATAACCATCGCGGATGAAGATAACTGAGGCTTTGGGGTCCAAACCTGAACCTGAAATCACGAAAGTCACAGGCTTAGCGGTTCCCCCTCTGTAAGTAGATAGTCCTGTTATAGAAACATCAGATGGCGGAGGCTGTTCAACAGGTTTGGTATCTGAAATAATCAAATACTCTCTTCTTTGCCGATCCGCTCCTGTAATTACTGCCGAGTCCATATATCGCAAGTAATACTGGCCCGCAGATGGGTTGTTGATCTGGCCTTCCAAGTGGTAGCCGTTGCGTGGTCTTGAAATTTGCCAGTGCTGCTCCTGGTTGCCGATGTACTCATAGAAAATATCCAGCGTACTCCAAATACCGAAACCTTCCGTCTCAAAGAATATTGTCGATTGATTGGCCGGAACGTCTAACTGAAACCAATCCCAACCATAAGGTCTAAGAACTTCACCCTTTTGCCATTCGCCAAGTTTTAGTTCAGGCAATGCCCCACAAACTTTTATCTGTCCATCACCAAGATCACTACTAAAGATTTTTATGGTGTAGAAGCCGGTTTCTGGTTGCTTAAGGTGTATTTCGAAGTCGTTATTGCCACTCTTGGAAGCGATCTCTTGTCCTTCCGTTGAAAGGCGAATATTGCCACGCCATGTTCCTGAGTAACCTATTTTCGTAGATTTCTTCACTAACACAAAGAGGTCTTCTTGTCCCAGCGGAACATTTACGCCAACTTCTAATGAAGTGCCTTTAGCAACATTAAATTCCTCCCACTGACCGAAAGCAAGCTCCTGGCCTTCAAACTCAAGAACTTTAAACCCCGAAAAAAAAGTATACGAGTCACTGTTGGGATTGACCACTTTGATATCGCCTGAACCCTCGGCGGCTTCTGCCAGATCGAAAGTGACATCTATTGTATCGCTACTAATAAAGTTTGTCGATAGGCTGTCCGACACCAAGTCAGGCTCACCTTGTTTGCTAAGTATTGCTGTTACTCCCTCCTCAAAACGCCTCCCGCTCAGCCGTATTGTGAAAAGGCCCCCATTTAATCCTACACGGGGCGTGACCAAGTGTATTTCTGGTCCGGTTCCTTTTGCTGATTTGCTGACGACCACAAAACCCGTCTCCGTATCACCCCCCAATAGTGTCTGGTGAAATGAGGAAAAGGAATAGGGATAGGTAGAGGCAATTAAAGGCACCCAAACCGGAAATGACAAAGTTATACTTTGGCCGGGTAGTAGATGAATATCATCTATTTGCTCGTCATAGATATCATGAATCTGAAAGTTTGCTGCAAATCGTTCCTCTTGCCAACCGATATTTGTAAACGTTGCTTGTGGTGTAGTTGCTGTCCCCACAGAAACAATGCCAAGTAGGTCTTCGACAGATGTTATCTGAATTAGGGACCCACTAAGCAGACCGGACCATGCAAGTTGGTAAGTTCCGGCATTATCTCCAATGTCATCACTAGCAACTAAAAGATATGAACCGGAAATCTTAAACTGGGAGCTATTGATCTGTGCTGATGATCCGTTTTTGGTTCTTAGAATTAATTCACCACTGGGGCCATAAAGTTCAAGCTGAGGATCAAGAAAACCTGATAGTCGCGTCATCTTGATAAGTACCTCGCTATCAACCGAAGCGAGAAACAAGTAAGCCTTGCGTTGAACAAAGTCTAATACGGCTTCAGTAGAGCCGCTTCCGGATAGAGTATCTGCAGTCGCTAACAGGTGCTGGTCAGTATCGATGTTAATTCTATAACCTCCGATAGCTGCCCCGTTTTCTCTAACAAGGATAACGTGAGTGCCTGAATCAGCAAGCACGACACGCAATTCGGTGACACCAGGACTTGATTCGTTACTCAAAGAAGCACCGTCAGGACCAAACAGCTCCACACGCAGTTGAAAGTTAGTCTTGCCTTCAGTGCTTCGAATTAAGATAACGTCCCCGGATTCACCAGCAAAAGTGTAATAATCACGTTCTGAAGGTGATGAGATAGAACCGGCAACATTGGTGCCATACTGTATTTGTGTTGAATCGGTTTTACCGGATTTCGCAAAAATGATACTTGGCATTACTACGAGGCAGAGAAGCCCGATTTTTAGAATCTTACTAATTCTCTTTTGCATCTTAATGATCTCCTTGGACAGAGCGGTGTGTTGCAAATGAATGTCGAAACCTGCTCCAACTATTCGGTTTTTCAGTTTTTGAAGTTGTATGGTGCAACGCTACCATGGTTTCCCCAACGGATTATTCAATTTTTTGAATAAATCCAAGGTAATCAACAAGGTTGAAATAGTCAAGGCAAATCTAACATTTCTGTAACAAAATCCGAAGCTATTCGAATAGTTCAAGATTAGATTTTATGAATGTTAGAAATAGCGCCGTCGAAATTCCAGCCGAACCAAATATCATGCACATAGCCATGATTTGATAGCAAACGGCAAGTAGAGGAGAGATACCTGATAAAATCTGTTCCCCACTACCTCATTAGCAGCATCTTCCGGTGTTGGGTAAACTGCCCTGCTTTCAGCCGGCTCACGTATAGACCGCTTGCAACTTCGCTGCCCCGCTCATTCCGGCCATCCCAAAGAAAGCTGTGATTTCCGGCAGGAAGATTTTCTTGAACTAAAGTACGAACGAGCTGTCCATTCAAATTGTAAATAGCCAAAGTCACTTCTGATTGTACAGGCAGTTTGATTTGAATGGTTGTGGCAGGATTAAACGGATTGGGATAATTCTGCTCTAAAGCAAAGGACCCGGGCACCTGGTTTTCTGTCTCCGCTACAAAAGTTGCAATTGCTTGAAGCACGATATCAACCTCAGTTTCTGTTCCATAAGCAATACTGGTGACCAGGGTATCCGCACCATAGCCGGGGGCGTCCGTAATGATCGTAATGGATTCGCCTGTCCCTGAATTTGCATCAGCCAGGTAGCGAAATGTGTAGCGGCCGCCGCCAGGGACGAATTGCACAAATCCCCTTTCTGAGGATTTTACCGTGATATTTTCTATGGCATGATCCGCCTCATCCAGGACATGGCCCGAGATTACAGCTACAGGAAATGTTTGGGTGAGACTTGTGTTCAAGGTCATCCGGCCATCGACGGAACGCTCGAAATAATCCTGCCAAACTCTGCGAAAATTCGCGATCTTGTCAAGATCGCCTTGTGATGGCGTGCTGCCATTCCGGATGACAAGCATAAACACTTGCCTGAAGTCTTTGGGCGCATCAGCTTCAGCGGGAAGCCGCGGCCCTTCGGCGGCGATGATGGCTTCAATAGTCACTTCCACAGCGGTTCCTGTCGCAAATGCATTCATGAGTGGTGGTCCTTGCGAGCGGTTAGCTAACAAGTCATTCGTCGCACTGCTGACAAAAATAGTAGGGGCAACCTCCTCCGGTGCTCTCAACCCCATAAGATATTCATCGAGTTCGCTAAAAAAATCTATCTGAGTCCGGCTGGTAAATGTGTTTCCTGAAACGTGTTCCCAATCCCCGCCTTGCATCACCGAGTGGTCGGTATCGAAATAGTAACTCCAGTGGGCATCCTGACGCCCGATGATTAAATCGCTCGTATCTCCATTCGCATCGACGAAATTGACAAACGCTCCCCAGCGGTGTCCGGATTCCTGGCCCATAATGGTCAAAAAAGTATGCCCGGATGAAGGCAATCGTGCTTCGGGATCGATCGGCCAGACGCTCATTTGGTTCATATTACAAATACTCTCAAGAATACTATTGCTACCATAGGCTTGGCTTCCGTCTCGAATACGTACACCAATCCCTTGAATATTAGTCTTAATTGTTCTTGAATTGGCGAAACCACGCATGGTTTGTTGAAAATTCGTAAAGAAAACTGCTTGAAAAAAACTGTCGGGGTAAGTTTGATAAAACCTATTCATTAAAGCGAAACGGTTTACCATCGGGTTTTGAACATTAAGGTAGGTTTCAAATATTCCGGCGCCGGCAGGTCCGGTAAAAGGGATATTATCCGAAAAGCTGATTGCTTCTAGATTTGGCATACCGCCGGGATGAATTCCAAAAGTAATTGGGGCGCCGCTGGTTTGATTTTTAGTCGTAACCCCATTGAAGGAGATGTCGAAAGTATTGTCAAAACGAAGTACTAACTGGATGGTATTCAGGTTATTTGTGCGGAACTCAGCGATTTGATTCCAGGTAATGGTCACTTTGCCCGATTCACTTTTGAAAAAAACATCGCCACTCTCCTCCGGATTTAAATCCATGAAGTAAGCGGCAATTTTTGGCAGGGTACTAAAAAAATCATTATTATTGAAACGGCCTGAGCTTGCATTAATGTCGCCGCCAAAACTAATGATGCCATTAGCGTTTACATGTATAGCGGTCCAACTCCCGCCATAATAAGTAAATATAAAGGGGAGGTCGGCCGTCGCATTCGCATCATCTTCCAAATTAAGGTTGTTGCCGAAATCCGAATCAAAGCTAAATGCAATATTTGCAACATCATAGCCATTATTAGCATTTGGTGTAAAATGAAAAGTCTTCATATCCGTGTCAAACAGATTAATACCGGTAATAAGGAAGCTACCATCATCTTCAATCACCGCGACATCGTCAAAAACAAAATCTCTACCGGGTAATACTCCTCCTGACTTGTTCAGACTTTTCATTCTTGCCTGGTATTGGTAGTAATGCCACAAGAACTCCTGGTCCGATCCTTTGTAAACCCCGCATTCAAATCCTGTCGCAGGAGTTGATGAATTGCTGCGACTCCTGGGTTTATTGGGGTTGCCCTCTGCTTTCACAATGCTGGTGGAAAACAAGACTAGCAAAGAACAAATGGCGAGCTGCGTTAACATGTTTATAAGCTGCATAACATCCTCCATTGAGGGCTACAGTTAAAAACCAAAGTGCTCATTAACCTTTTTTCATAATTTTCAATTCTTTTTGAGGTTGCTATTTAAAGAGTTCAAGATTCGATTTTATGAATGTCAGAAATAGCGCCGTCGAAATTCCCGCCGAACCAAATATCATGCACATCACCATGATTTGATAACGAACCGCTAGTAGAGGAGAGATACCCGATAAAATCTGCCCGGTCATCATCCCCGGCAGCGAAACAAGTCCCACGGCAAAAAATGCATTGAGTATCGGAATCAAGGATGTTCGCAATGCCGTGTTCCTGAAGAGCGATAGTTTCTATAGATAGAGTAAGTGTGAATTACGACGGGTTAACGAGCGCTTAAAGTAATGATTAAAATTAAAATAAACTTGAATAAGACGCACAAGCAACCCAAAAAGCAGGAACCTTGCCGTCAACTCCACAGTGTTAGCCAATGATGCACCGACTTTTATTTTGTAAAACAACTTGCCTTTAGTATTTATTCTGCTTTGATTATTGAACGAACTACAAAACTGATCTTATTACAGCAATGTTATTTCGTAGCCATTCATTAACAATTGTTTCGGTGTCAACGTTTTTCTCCTTGGCATACTTGCGAATAAATTCAGCTATCTCAGGCTCCAAGTAAACGGGTAGATTTAATTGAACATCGGTATGATAGAATTTACCACGCTCGCCTTTAGAGAAATCGTATTCTTTTTTTATCATTAATATTCCTCGTATTGTTCGGTTTCCTTTTTGGTTAGCAACACTGGATAACAATAGGTAAAAACACCGATTAGGTGCAATTTGTCCGTCATTTAACTCCAACGGCCTTGAAGAAGGTATAGCAAAATGTGCCGTGTTCATTCTCTGCAACTTTATGCAGATCGCGTATTCCCTTGTCCCAAGAAGTCTTGTCCGTAAATCCAATCTCCAGCGCATAAGAATAAAGTAATCGCATTCTTGGAAATACGCCTTGCCCAGTCCTGGGTGGATATCCGCCCGCACTTTGCACTGGCGCTTCGTTATACATGGTCTTAATTAGTTCGTTTATAGATACAAAATCCTTTCTAACTGAGAGTGCAATTGCCGAATGTAGGGAAATTTCGCCCCTAACATCGTACTGCAAAAGTTGGAGTAGATTTTCAGCACTCTTAGTTTCTGTGAGACCGGATAGTTCCTTTATTTGCTCTAAACGTTTGTAGTGATCGCACCCCGAACCTATGTCACCAACTTCAACTCTTATAAAGCAGCATTATTATCTTTTTTGTTAAATAGTTTTTTGAAGAATTTCATAAGCAATCTCCTTTAAGTATGTTTTATGACAGGCATAACGGCCGGCGATCACCTGCCGAAATTAGCGGCCAACAACATTGAAGTTGAAGACGAAAACCACCAGCCGCGTTTTCGGGCAGGTGCAAACAATCATACCGGGGGTTTGATTAAAATCGTAATCTAACGAATTGGTAGAGTATGTTTAATCTGCAATAAATTAGTAATATTTGTACCTTTTAGGGTCGTGTTGCTAAACAAACAATCAAATAACCAAGGTGTTCTCGTCTTTTTAGGTTACGATATAACCTAAATCTCTCAAAACCTAAAATACAAACATAAATGATAAATCCAGATGGGCGGCTAAGTTCAACCATGCGTTGCACATCGACCCAAAAAACTGGGATCGAGTGCGAACGCTTATTCGTTATACCACGAACAACGCAGTTTGAAATAATCTAAGTGATGTTATTTCCAACCTATTCAAACTTGACGGGTCCCATGGTTTCATCCAACCAATTATTGATAATCGGGGCCCGTATCTCTAATGCCGGCATGTGGCCGGCGTCAACCAACGCAAGCCGTTTTGGCTCTTGCATCAAGGTATAAAGCGGTAGCGCCTCCGTTTTGAAAGCCGCCACTTCATCATACCTGCCGTGCAACATGAGCTTGGGAGGCTTGATATACGGTGCGAAATTAATCGCGTTCGCTTCAGGGAGCAAGAGCCTGATGTAGGGTTGGATGCCTCCGCCGATGAAGATGACAGAGCGGTACCGATCTTCAATAGCCGCGTAAACAGCGCCGATCGCATCTGCTCCCCAGCTGAAACCTAAATGGGCAATCTTATCCATGTCAATGTCTCCCC
>JADFJB010000023.1 GCA_022566355.1 candidate division KSB1 bacterium | reverse complement strand
ACCATAAAAGAGGCAATTAAGGGGTTTGTTTTAAAAATGCAAGACTTTTTTTAAAATTTGAAATGGGTTAAATGCATAAAGGTTTGTTAAATTTATCTAAAATAATTTCCCCGTCTATATTTTAAAAATATATTAAAATTTGATTGCCTTCGATTCCAATAAATGGCACCGGGCATTTGATATTAATATGATTACATTTTTTATTTAAAAATACCTTTCAAAAGGGGGGGGGCAATATTCATTAAAAAAATTGCTCCGTTCAACCTTAAATAAACGGAGCAATTTCAAAAATAACCTATGAGCAAATCAATGAATCCTTTCTTACAATTCGGCTCCTTCACGAAACTCGCGCATTCCCTGGCGTTTTCCGAATCTACCTTGTCGGTTTTTCTTCATCCTGGCATCGCCGCGTTTCCTTTTTTCTCCCTGGAAATGGCGTAACTCCTTTGCTTTTTCACGTTGTTCAGGAGTCAATACTTTTTTGATGGCCAGAGTGGTATTAATTTGTTGCGCCATTCTTTCTGCCTGCAATTTGCCTAACATCGAAATTTTCGCATCAACCTTTTTCTGGTCCGGTTCATCCCCGGCCACAAGCTCGTGTAGTTCAATTCGGGCTATTTTCAGCTTGGCATTTGTCTCGATGCTCTTTTTTTTGTTGTCCATGCGAAGCTGATGGATTTGTTCCTTTTGCTCATTGCTAAGATCGAGCCCTTCCATGAGCCGTGCTCCCCTTTGTTTCATTTCACCTTGTTGCGCTTGACGATGCCGCGGTTGTGCATTGCTTAAACTCGCACAAAAAATTAAGCAAACACCAAATATGATTATGGTTAAGCGTTTCATAGTTATGTCCTTTCATTTTGTGTGATTGGTTCTATTTTTGTTTTGCTCATTTAGATTTTCTCCATTCATTTCTAACGGCCGCAACTATTATACAACCAGGGACTTTAAAACTTTCAAATAAATGTGACTAAAACCGTTTTGCAGGGTTAAAGCTATAAGAAAGAGGGATAGAATTCGTAGTAAAACCCCTAAATTATCCAAAATTGGAATATCAAATGGAAAGATTTCCTGTTAAGATTTATCATTTCGAAATATCGTGGGAAAGCGGCTTGAGTACCAACCAAGGATACCGGATCAAGTAATTTACTATAGGTGGCTTTGGTTGTTTGTTCATCCTAATCTCGCCGGGTATCTCTTGCCACTCAAAAGGCAAATGTTCGATGCCGCCGGGTTTATCCATCTCCAATATCGCCAACATGCTCTTCTTACTCATCTCCCCGATGCAAGCACTTACCCACACAATACTATCTCAATTCCGCAGGAGCCGTTTTAGATTAATCCACAATCCGAGGGCGCACCCGAAAACACGAAGTACCGAATAAATCTCTTCTTTAAGTTCGATTGCTGTAGGCTTGTGCAAATCCCTGTTCCTTCATGCCGACAGGTGGAACATGGCGTGATTGATGGAGTGATTTCCGGGGACTGATTGGTGGTTAGCAAATCCAATTGACATAGTGGAAATAGCCTCACATGGCAAGGGCGTTCTAATCTTCGAGCCATGTGGGGCAACCTATAAAGTCTAAAGAAAAGGAGCGTTTCAGAGGGTTGAATTCTGCGAAATTCAAGCCATCTTGATTGCAATTGCAGGAGTCACGCGAGAATGGTTCAAATCATTAGTTTTTGAGTAATTCAATTCAATAATGCAAAATCTCGCGCGAAGTCGCAGAGAGCAAACTGCGATTTTGGATGTAGAAATTAGCTGTCTCGATACTAATCTATGCTAGATGCAATCAGCCAGTTGTTTCGTTAAAGGCGTTCAAGGAATTTCACGAGGCGATCAAGTTTGATCCAGGATTTAACCAGTCTCTTGGTAAACCCATTGCTGAAACGATGAATCTACGGTTTTAGCCTTGCGTCTGAATATTCAAGTTTGATTATTTTTTATTTGATTTCGATTCTCAGTAAGATCTTTGATTTCCAATCTCCTAATTATTCAATATTCTATCCTAATAGTTGCTTTATTACAATATTAAGATCAATTGCCATCTGTTTTTCAGGCGTCAAAATATCCAACTCCAGGTAAAATTCACAGCGGTCGATAATCTCACCCGCAGTCATCAATAACATTCAAACCCACAAACTAAATTTGCATGTTTGTATATTCTTTCAACTTTGGATGATCATATCATTTATTCTCATAGCCCCTGGATTGTGCCATACCGATTCCCATGGTCACTACTGGTATAATCAGGTATGTGATACCAATATCCGACATATACTCGCCAAATGTCATTAACATGGGCCCGCCAAACAACATCATTGGGGCATCAATTAAAATACTGATCAAAAACCAAATTACTCCAAGCAACGCCCCTTCCCTGAGAAAATTCGATTGAATGGATTTCATGTAGTTTAGCCCTAGTATCATTGCACTACAGGTTACTGTGACAGCCATAATCGATTCAAACCAAAGCTCTGTTGGAATCATGAATGAAAAATATAGCAATAGCTACGATGAATGGTATCAACCAAACCAAAAAACCAAAAAGGACAACTTTGCGCCAGGATTTCATAGCTTACCTCTTTAGTTAAGTTGCGGTTACTGGAACTCACAAAATAAATTGCTTAATCTTAAAACTAGAAGTTTCGCAATATAATGATAAAATGATAAAAGTTAAATTTTATTTATTTTCTTCCTTTTTTTCAATACTTTGTGCCTTGTGTCTATAAATTATGCAAGTTAATTTATTTTCCCAAATATTTTTTAAAAGCATTTCGCAAATGAGGTTCAATTTGAGATTGGATAGACTTGTTTGCATAACCGATCCAGGTGACATTTTCATCTACACTTAAATTCGAGCTTAATTGATTGCCGTTTTCGTCTGTAATGATTACTCCTAATTCTCGTGCAATAAGTTCTGTACAAACATCGTATGGATGGCAGCATAATCCGAGAGCTGATCCCTTGTCAGCTAAAATTGGTTCTATGAGTGGCCGAAAATCTGCAATAAATCGATCATGGCCGGCCATTAATTCATAAAACTGTCCGCCGGTGCAGATGTATTGGTCTTCAAAACAAAGAGCTTTGCCTTTATGGATGGGTCCTAAAGCTTTCCTGGTTATTTCCTCATCAATAGTGGAAAGAATATCCCGTGCCCCAGGAATAAAACGCGAAATGGTTGCAAATCCATGTTTAATCGTTGGTGCCTTTGAAGGTGCGAATTTAATAGAACAAACTTCTCCGGTCAATCGGTTAACCCGTTCAGCATGCGCTTCCCGGCCTTTGAAAGCCCATATCCTATCAGATAAATGCTGTTTAATCATTGGAATTTCCGTTTGAATTGCAAATTCAATATCCGAAAGTTTGGTTGAATTCCCCTTGTTTGGAGCAAGCCCGGTTAAAATCCAAGCGCTTCTCTTTTGGTACATTAAGCCGCGTGTGCCATCAATGGGGTCTATGATGATTCTCAGGACTGCCTCTTCTTCGGAACTGCTATCAGGTAAAGTTATTTTTCCACCAGGGAGTCCTTCCGCAATCAGTATGAGTGGAAAACTTTTAGCGATTTCTTTATCCAGGTAATCAATGATTAACTCTTCACTGATTTTATCGATTGTATAAATCGTATCCGCTGTGGTTTCCCGGGCGACTTTTGATAATTCATCCATTGAATTTTCTTCACAAGATTCAACGACTTTATCCCGGATAATCTCATGAAGTTTTCGAATGGGTGTGAGAAATTGCTCGAAATTAAGAGGCATTGATTTGGATTAACCTAGTTATTGAATAGTTTGAAGATAAGCAATAAAATAGAATTCATAATCAATAAATCAAGTTGTTTTAAAGTGGATACAGAAAGGATTGGAAAAAAATTGTTTTTTGAAGGGTGTTTTTATTTAACTAACAGCCCCCCAATGAAGGGCGATTATCTGGCTACTTGCGTTTAAGTGTATATACGTACGCCTCTACCGTGCTCTTGTCGCTGAGTATTGCCGTTGTTAAGACCCGCTCATAGCATTCACCCTCAAACTCATCGAGGCTCGCCCATTGCGTCGAGAGTTTATTCGAACTGAACAGAAAGCCATCAACTTCGTCACCTAACTTATCAAGCACTATCGCGGGATAACCTAACGTTGCGCCCCAACCCTCTGGAATCAGCGTTCCCCTCACCGAGGCTTTTTGCCAGGAACCACCGATTTCTTCCAGCAAATGCTCATTCGGCTTTCCTGGCGCCAAGGTTCCGTATACAAATAATCGTTGAATCATCTTAGTTCATTATTATACGCTTTATAGACTTCACTAACTAACGCCGCCTTCGCCAAGTTTTTCTAAAATCTAATATTGTGAAATTGTCTTGCCAATCATTATCGGTTCTCCTCAGCAGATAGTTTGCCTGTGAGATAATGTAGATGGAAAATTTATCATCATGTTGAAGTTCTCTCTTGGTTCCAATTATTTCTAAGAAATCGTGCATTTATCTCACAGGGTAAACGATATTGGATAGTATTAGTTGAAAAATTCAAAATCAATGATTTTCTTGACTTTGTTTGGAGATTTGGATGGATAGATAATTTTTCAGATTGTGGTACAGGTTTGCTGTTCGGGAAATTGATCAGTGAAACCGGCAATTTTTCGGATAAATTTTATCCTGGCATTACATTACTACCTTAAAAACGCCTCATGCAAGCCCCCATCCACGCTAATAATCTGACCGGTGGTTTTACTGAATTTATTGCTGATTAACAGACAGGCTACTTCTGCCTGATCTTCCATTGTGACCGGTGATTTAATTAGGGTTCGTTGAGCATAATATTTGGCCAACTTGTCGCGCAGTGTTTCAGTGGATTCCGTTTCTGAAAATGGAATTTCATATTTTACCAAAGAACTGATAACACGATCACGGGGAAACATATTGCTACCATGTAGGACAGTTGCCGGCGCAAGTCCGTTGACCCGAATATTGGGCGCCATTTCAATAGCCAATTCTCGCACCAGATGGTTGGCTGCCGCTTTGCTGACATCGTAGGCAATAGATCCTTCTTTAGAAATGGCGGCATTAACGCTGGTAGTAATTACCATGCTGCCTTTCAATCTTTGTGAATTCCAGATTTTCTGGGCTTCATCGGCAACGAAATAACAACCGATTACGTTGACGTCAAAGGTTTTACCCCACATCTCATCTGGTATGCTGCCTTCGTTTGAGGGTGGTACAAAAATGCCCGCAGTGATAATCACATGATCGATGCCGCCATAAGCAAGTATCGTATCCTTAAACAGTTTCCGGATACTTTCCCGGTTTGTGATATCTACGGATAAACCAATGGCTGGTCCGCAGGTGGAAATCCCGCTACCCGCAACTCCAATGCCCAATCCGTAAATATCGGTGAGTTCTTTTGCTGTTTGCACGGCTGCATCACCATCCAGATCTGCACAGACCACATGTGCGCCGTATTTGGCAACGCAATTCGCGGTGGCATTGCCTATACCACTTCCGGCCCCGATAACCACAACAACATCGTGCGCAAATTCTTTTGCCGGGGGCATCCGTTTCAATTTGGCTTCTTCGAGTAGCCAGTATTCGATGTCAAAAGCTTCCTGTCGTGGTAAAGCAACGTATTCGCTAATCGCTTCCGCGCCACGCATGACTTCCACGGCGCAATTGTAAAATTCGGCCGTCACCCGTGACTCACTTTTGTTCTTTCCCCAGGTGATCATGCCCAACCCAGGGATTAGTATCACGGTGGGGTTGGGATTTCGCATCAGGGGAGAGTCGGGATACTTGCAGGCTTTATAGTATGCAATATAATCTTCCCGATAACGAACTAAACCGGTATGGAATTGCTTTAACAGCTCGTCAACATTCTCAGTTGCGGGGTTCCAGTCGATATATAACGGTTTAATTTTTGTGCGTAAAAAATGATCCGGGCATGAGGTACCAATTTCCGCAAGCCTTTCCGCATCGTTACTATTAACAAACTGCAAAATGGCATCATCCGATTGGACCGTAGAAATAAACTTTTGCTCCTGTGACACCATTCCGCGCAAACGAGGTAACAATTTGAATAATAAATCTTCTCTCGTTGTGCTATTTAATACAGGGTATTTTTGACCGCCAAACGTCTGTTCTCCCCTGTCATTGGCTTCGATGTACCGAGCCGCTATTTCGATCAGTTCCAGGGTCAGTTCATAGCATTCTTTATGGTCATCGGACCAGTTGATCAGGCCGTGCTGCCCCATTACCAAACCCTTCAGTTGCGGATTCTCTCGACACGCCGCTTCGATCTTTATACCCAGGTCAAAGCCAGGACGCTGCCAGTCAATCCAGCCAACTGCATCGCCGTATATTTCCCGTGTTAATTGCTTCCCATCACGGGAGGCGGCAACGGCAATGACGGAGTTTGGGTGCATGTGATCGACATGCTTAAAAGGAACAAAGGCGTGCAAAGGCGTATCAATAGAACTGGCGCGGGGATTCAGGTTGAAAACCGTATGCGGATAAATGGCCACCATCTGATCCTCAATGGGACTTTTGACACCTTTAACCGCAGCCTGATCATAGATTCTTTTCAGGTTCTTTAATTTACTAAGGTAAAGAGAAGCAAAATTCGCCTTGGTAGACGTACGTAAATCTCCCCCGGAACCCTTTACCCATAACACTTCGATCTCTTCACCGGTAAGAGGATCTTTCATGGAAATTTTTGATGAGGTGTTACCGCCACAAGTATTGGTAATTCGCAGGTCGTCGCCCAGAATGTTTGAGCGATAAACCAGATGTTCAACCGCATCTAGCGCCTCTACCCGGGAGTCATCCCAGGCGTAATTCACATGTTGGAAATCGTTTCTATTAAAGTTTGACATTTCACACTCCAAATTGTATAGATAAGTCACATTTGATCCCAAACAACATTGCTTCACTTTTTTCCGACTTGGCTTTTAATTTACTTATGTTTGGCAATAATTTTTAAAAACCTCTCATAGGCCTTATCCCATTGGTCATGGTCATGACTAAAGTAATGCTTCAAAACGCCCATTTTTGCAATCAACTGTCGCGCTTCATGAATGTTACTAATTTCACCCAACGCAATGAGTTGCGTCAAGGCATTGCCAAGCACTGTTGCTTCATCGGGCCCGGCAACCACCGGCAAATGCGTGACATTAGCGGTCATCTGGCAGAGCAGTACGTTTTTTGATCCTCCCCCTACAATGTGAATGATGTTTACTTCACGTCCGGATATCTGCAGTATATCCGTTAAAACCTTCCTATAGGAGAATGCCAGGCTTTCCAGAACGCAGCGGATAATGGCTCCTTCGTTTTCGGGAATCGACTGCCCGGTTTCCTTGCAGAAGCTCTGAATGAGTTGAGGGTGATCCCCGGGTGGTAAAAACATCAGGTCATTGGGGTTGATGAAATGTTGTAATGGCAGCGCCTGGCTTGCTAAAGCCATAAGTTGTTGATAACTTAGTAACTTACCTTTTTTTGTAAAAGTATTGCGACATTGTTGGAAAATCCACAATCCCATTACATTTTTTAACAACCGAAACGTATTTTCTACACCACCCTCATTGGTCAAGTTCGCCTCAAGTGCTTCTGGACTGATAATCGGGTTTTCGATTTCGATACCCACAAGGCTCCAGGTACCACTGCTGATATAAGCATAATCCGGATTTTTAGCCGGAATGGCAGCGACCGCGCTACCAGTATCATGACAGGCCGGGGCAATTACGGGTATACCATGATATTTACCGAGTCGAGTGCCCGGCAATGTAATGGATGGGAAAATCGTTTCAGATATGGCCAACTTGTCAAGGACGGGTTTTGCCCAGTTACCAACTGTCGGATTATATAGCTGGGTGGTGGTGGCATTGGTAAATTCACAGGTTTTTACACCCGTTAGCCAAAAATTCAACAAATCCGGTATGGTAAGAAAGGTGTGAGCAAGCCGAAGTGACGCTGATCCATTCAAGACCATGCTATACAACTGATAAATGGTATTGATAGGCATGAACTGAATACCCGTTTGTTGGAAAATTTCTTCCCGGGATACCTTCCGGAAGGCTTTTTCCATTATGCCATCGGTGCGATGATCGCGGTAATGCACTGGAATACCCAACAGCTGATCGTGATTGTCCAGAAGAGCAAAATCTACACCCCACGTGTCTACCCCGATGCTGGCGGAGGACAGGTCTTTTGCTTTATCAATGCCGTCCTGGATATCCTGCCAGAGCTGTAAAATATTCCAATGCAAAGTATTGCGGATCATAATCGGGCGGTTTAAAAAACGATGCACCGAGGAGAGTTCCAGTCCATTATCGTTTAAATGAACAGCCATCACCCGACCAGACTTAGCGCCAAGGTCTATACCTAGAACAGAAATTGCTTTCAATGTGTGTTATTTCAGTGTGTTTTGGAAACGGAATTTAGTGATTTAACATTTGTAACTTTCAAGAAACTTGAGTGAGTGAGTGAGTGGTCCGAAACAAAGATATGACGTTAGCGGTCTGTCGGATACCCACCGCTGCCAGTTTCCGTACCGCGTTCTCGAGTAATTTTGTCTTCATAATCATCCATGCGATAAGCCTCAATCGGATCGGGATGCAATCCCATCTCTATTCTTACCTGAGCTAACAGGGGGCGCACATCCGTTTCAAAAGCTTCTGTATGTAAGCGATGGGCACCCAGAACATCGCCAGATTCCTGAGCAGCACGCAAGGCAGTGTAATTGACAATGAGCGCTTTGGCGTATGCCTGTTGGCAGTTCATAATACTGTAAATCATCGCTTCCAGTTTTGGTTCAATATTGTGGCTTTGATCGATCATGTAGGCTATGCTTGCCGCACGCTGTTCATTGACAACCAATTGTGTAAATATGTCAAAGAGCTCGTAAGGATTCTGTGTGCCCACAATAAGATCGTCGTCAGCATATTTCCGGGCGTTGAAATGAAAACCACCTAGTTTCCCTTCGCTCAATAAAAAGGCAACAATATGGCCAATATTGGTGCCCTGGGCATGATGACCGGTATCGACAAGGACTTCTGCTTGCTTACCGCATTTACAGGCCATCACATAGGCCATACCCCAGTCGGCAAGATCGCTATGGTAGAACGCCGGTTCAAAAAATTTATATTCAATGAGCATGCGGCTATTTGTGGGCAGGTTTGCATAGATGGTTCGCAGCCCTTCTTCCAGTCGCTCTTTACGAAGGGAAAGGTCATCTTGCCCGGCATAGTTGGTCCCATCCGCCAGCCAGATGCTTAAAATATCACTGCCGGTTGCTTTCATGATGTCGCAGCATTCCACCATGTGGGCAACGGCATGTTCACGCGACTTGGCAAAAGGACTGCACAGTGACCCCAGCTTGTATTGGTCATCTTGAAACACATTGGGATTGATCGCCCCGATGTTTAATCCCTTTTCCCTGGCAAATTTACCCAGGAACTGCCAGTCATCCGTTTTATCCCATGGAATATGAAGGGCAATTGAGGGCGCTATTCCAGTGAGCTTGTGCACGTATGCCGCATCAACTATTTTTTCATAGATATTTCGTGCGGCTCCAGGCCAGGCGAAAGTCTTGAACCGGGTGCCGCTGTTTCCGTATCCCCAGCTCGGGGTTTCGATTAGCTGAGCTTTCAGTTTGCTCTTTATAATTTCAATGTCTAATCCACTTTTCGCAAGGTCTTCTTGCAAATAGCGGTAATTGTCCGAAGTTTCCATAATTAATCTTGCCGGCTTTGTGTTTGGGAAATTAAAACTTCAATGCCTTTTTTCCGGAAAGCTTTTACTGCTTCCCTGGTTGTACTCACATCGGTAACGATGGGATTAATTCTTTCTGGAAAGGCAAAGGATGCCAGGCCGACCTGACTAAATTTACTGCCGTCAACAACAGCAATTAATTCTTTGGAACGTTTAATAATGGCTTTTTTAATATCCACTTCCATCATATAGGTATCTTGACGTTCATTCAGTATCATGGTCAACGTCTCATGAATCTATTTTCTTGCTTTATGAATTATAATCAAAGGAAATACTTTTTTCTATTGTTTTTAAATATTTACAATTACTTACAGGTTGAGTGCAAGATGAAAATGAGCAGCCTTGAGAGGCTCATTTTCATTGCCATATTTAACTTAATCAAAATAATTTTTAATTTTTTTGTAGAGATTATAGTTTCTAATGGTCCTAAATATATTAAAGGTATTACTGATGAAAAAAAGTTAATCTAGCAGCGCGCGAAAGTAAACTTTTTATATTTTTATCATTATATTATATGACTAAATCAGTTATTGCCCATTAGTAAAAAGTTGCAAGGAACTTTGTAATCAAGTGGATCCGATGAGGGGATAAATTCTATCCATCACGCCGCATCCCTTATACAATGGTTGCATAAACCACCCAAAATAGAAATTCTTTTAACTATCCCATTACTCTGGGATTTGTAACCCAATGAATCCTCTAAGCTATCCCTTAATGTGGCGTTTGAGTTATAATATTTTATGTATTGCCGCAAAATATTCACTATCTGCTTTTCACTGATGAGAAAAAATACTCTCGGATATATTCATCCCCTCAACGTTTCTCGGGATCGGAATTATTTGTGTGGTTGTTACGAAAAGGGATTGCTAATGTGCCGACTTGTTGATGTGATAAGCAACAAAAAATGCGAGTATATTTTATATTGGATTAAACACATCTGTCGATCTGAGGTTTTTCGGGGATTGTTCGGGAAAATAAAAATAAGTCAGGAAGTAAATAAGGGTGCCTTCAAATAACTAGAATCAAATAACATTCATCTTTGTAGTTTGGACAATCTCCTCTACTTTTTTTAGCTTCAGGATAATTCCAATATCATGACCCTCTCTGCCTATATTAATGAGACAAAAAGTTGAACGTTATTGTGCTTTTGTGATGATATTGCATTTTTACACAACCTCTTCATGTCGAGGTTATGGTATAACTTTTTATTTACTAACTGAATACGACATAGGCTTTAAATCATCAATCTCATTGTGTGGAAGGAATTATAATATTGAGGGTATACATAACCCCGGGTATTCCCACTTTGCAGAATTATCAGAAGGAAGCATTGATCCAAATAATAAAACCCCTGGCTGATATCCAACCAGGGGGTATAAAAGAAATTCTTTTAACTATACTTTTGAAACGTTAGTTGCTTGTAAGCCTTTAGGTCCACGTTCGACATCAAACTGGACTTTGTCTCCCTCTTCCAATGATTTATAACCCTCACTTACGATGGCATTAAAATGGACAAATACGTCTTCGCCCTCTTCTCGATTGATGAATCCATAACCCTTAGAGCTATTGAACCATTTTACTGTTCCTGTTTCCATATACTAAATCCTTACATTAATTTATTTTGACTTGTACAACTAAGTCTACAACTTTTACATCCCATGATCCATCAGATTTGCCATTTACCAATATATATGAATTTTGATTATATTCTATATGTGAAGCTTATTAAAAGGGCATTATTAGATTTGAACATATAAAAGCATAAAACAGGTGTACATATTACTTAGGCGCTTAACTTATATTTAATTCAATAAAAAAGCAACTATTAATTTCAATAAAATTCAACAACTGAAATATTTAATTATTGTTATGTTCTAGGTTCTCTGAAATATTCACAATCCAAGGGTTAAGATTGATTGGTTTTTCGCAAAAGCTTACCTTAATTTAAGTCAAATTGAATTTATAATATAAACTAACTTTTCAAAGATTATGTCAAATTATAAAACAAAATTAATATTTTTATTCTTAGTTTTTCTATCCGTTAATCTAATCCATTGTCAAAAAAGTCAAGACCCTGAAATTGGACTTCCTGTCGATGAGGAATCGTTTGTGAAGCTTTATGCTGAAATAATGATCATAAAAACGCTCTACCCAAGAGAAGAAGATTATACCTCAAGATTTATTCCATTGCTCAAAAAAAATAAAATTACCCTAGAAAAATACGAACTAATTCTTTCTTATTATCAGACGAATCCGGATAGATTTCTGGAATTTCTCGACAAAGTCAGCGCTGAGGTTGACAGTATGGCAAAGGAGAACAGGAAAGAAAACCCGGAAGAATTAGAACCATTCCCGGGTTGAAATTTCAGGTATTGCAACATCACCTGGATAAAGAACATCAAGCAAAACCTACGGTAAATGCCCTGGCTATTTTTACCGGCTTTTCAAAATCCAATGCATAGGGAATAAGCTCCAGTAAAATCAAGAAAATCATAACTCCTGCTGCAAACCCCATCAAAACGGTCATGAGCGGTTTGAAAAAACCAGGAAGCAATCCCAGCAGGAATAGCTGCCATTGGCTGTGGTAAGCTTGTGAAAAAAGTAGCTATAAACATTTCTTGATACTTGCTCAAGTGGATGGTAACAGCCAGTCCTTCGGTGATATTATGAATTCCGATCGCAACCAGCTATATAAGTTCCTAATTTCGTAGAGAGCACTTCTTCGGAAGCATATCCCACTCCCACGGCAACACTTCCTGTATGCTATGAACCATCCGAGCAATTTTTTTATCAATGGCTTACCGAGGAAAAGTATTTTAAATAAAAGAAAATGAGGGGTGAGACAAGAAAAAGGACATCAAAGCGATCGAATATACCACCATGTCCTGGCAGGATATTCGAGGTGTCTTTTACACCAGCATCCCGTTTAAATAACGATTCGACCAAATCACTCATTTGTCCAACAGTTCCGCAAATTACACCGATGACAGTAGCATCTAACCAACTCCATTCCGGTAAAAATAACATTTTGGATAAATACGCCACCATAAGCATGGAGATAAATCCTGCAATCGCACCCTCGATTGTTTTTTTTGGGCTGACTCTTGTCGCCAATTTATGTTTTCCTATGCTGCTTCCTACAAAATAAGCTATCGTATCCCCAATCCAAAAAATCGCCAATATAGTAATAGCCCAAATTCCGCCCTGGTTATAGTCAATATTCAAATCAAGGGGTAATTGGCGGATCCCAACAAAAAAACTTAGCAGCATTCCTAAATATCCGACAGCAAAAAAATTAACGGAGAGATTTTGAATCTGCGACCCCCTGGTTTCCCATAATTGTAAAATGCTGATGAGAACCAGATAAACACTGATGATAGGTATAAAATATTCGCCGCGAGAAAAATACATGTCATATAAAAGTAGCAAACCGGCTATAATAGAAATTAATAAATTGGGAACGACACCCTTATTTTTAGATAGCTCAAAGAATTCCCTTAACGATAGGACAAATATCGCCGCAATGAATATAAGGAAAGGCCAGTTTCCAAAATATACACAACACAAAACAATAGGCGCCCCGACAATTGTAACGAGGACTCGAGATTTAAGCTGTGCAAATGCCATTTTGATTTTCTTTTAGAGGGTTCCGATTAATTCCGTGATAGATTCTAATTTGTTTTCTTCGCAATACTGATGTAGATCATCAACCAGTTTTTCGCTGATTTTCGGCTCAATATAATTTGCGGTCCCTATTTGAACCGCAGAGGCCCCCGCCAATAGAAATTCAACGACGTCGGTTACTGTAAAAATACCTCCGATTCCTATGATGGGTATTGAAACGACCTGGCTAAGGGCATAGACCTTTGCTAGAGCTAACGGCTTTAGTGCTGGTCCAGAGAATCCACCGGTTATGGTTCCCAAAACCGCTTTTCTTTTTTTTGTGTTAATTGCCATCCCGATAAACGTGTTTATTGCAGAAATGATGTCCGCTCCACCTTCTTGCGCTGCAAGCCCCAATTCACCGATATCTGATACTTCCGGAGTCAATTTGATAATCAGCGGTTTATTCGTCAATTCCCGTAATGCCGACGTAATTCGATGTACTTGTCTGGGATCTTTGCCAAAAGTCCTACCACCTTCCTTTACGTTTGGACATGACAGATTTATTTCATATGCATCAATTCCATTATTAACAGTTTCTAATTTTGTGAGGACAATTAAGTATTCATCAAGGCTCTCACCTGCAATATTGACGATAACCTTGCATTCCAAGGTTTGGAGAAATGGCATTTTATCCTGAATAAATAAATCTACGCCAACGTTGGCCAAACCAATTGAATTGAGCATGGCTCCTGTAACTTCTACCACACGATGAGGTGGATTTCCGGGGCGAGGATTGGGAGTAAGAGATTTTGTAACGATTCCTCCTAGTCTGTCAAGATTGATAAATTCTGCAAATTCTTTTCCGTAACCAAAAGTCCCTGAAGCGGTTAAAATTGGATTTTCTAATTCTAATGGCCCCAGTTTAACAGTCAATTTACTCAAACTTTATTTCACCCAAATTAAAAACAGGACCGTCGATACATGACAAATAATAGCCGGATCCGTCGGATTTTGGCATGGGACAACCGACACAAACTCCGAAGCCGCATGCCATGTGTGTTTCGACAGAAAACTGGGCTTTTATATTTTGAGATAAGCAAATTTTTTCGATAGATTCCATCATTTGATTGGGTCCGCAAGCCAATAATGTCGAATTTTTAAGACTACTATTTTCGGCGATCAATTTATTTAGCACTTGCGCAACATCACCTTGAATACCAAAGCTGCCATCATCAGTTGAAATTAACAGTTGGTTCACAAAGGGCATAATTTCATCTCCACAACAGTATTCATTTTTTGAACGAAAACCCTGGATGAAGTTTATGGAGATGCCATTTCCAGCCAGCTCCTCAGCCAAAAACACTAATGGTGCAATTCCAATTCCACCCCCAATAAGAATAGCGCTTTGAATTTCATTGCTATTAAATCCATTCCCTAAAGGACCAAATAAACCAAAAAATTCTCCTTTTTTTACAGTCGAGAATCCCAAAGTGCCCTTCCCTACCACTTTTAGCAAAAATTCGATCCATCCCTCTTGACGGTTGCATTTGTAAATGCTCATTGGCCGTCTTAGGAGGGGGTCGTACAAATCTGACATTTTTAGGTTAACAAATTGTCCGGGTAGACAAATTTGTGCAATTTCCGGACAAAAAAAACGAAGAGTAAAATAAGAATCGTTAAGCCATTCTTTTTCAATTAATTCCGAATGATAGACATAATTTTTACTCAAAGAAGTTGCTCCGGCTGAACCTTCTTTTTCGGATTGGATTTTTTATCGTCTTTTTTCTTTAAGTTCTTTTTTCGTGGATCGGTTTCTATTTTTGGATTTTTTTCAGCCTCGTTTTTATTTTTAAAGCGTGTTTTTTTTATTCTTGGATCTATATCATCTAATTCTTCTATCTTTTTTGATTCCGAATCAATTTCTTCAATTTTTAAATTGGTTGTGTCCTCTTCAGTAGATTCCGAATCAATTCCCTCAATTTTTAAATTGGTTGTGTCTTCTTCTGCAGATTCCGAAGCTATTTGCTCAGCGGCTTCTTTACGTTTTCTTTCTTCTTCTTTTTTAGCTATTTTTAATGCATTAAGTTTAATTTTAACTTGCTTAGTCAGCTCAGAATCCGGATAACGTTCTATCAACTGCTCGTAAATTTCCAATGCTTTATCATTATTAGACAGTTTCCATTCATTAATCCATGCAATAGCATAAACCGCCTTAGGGGCGAATTCAGATTCTTTGTAATCTTCCGATATGCGGTAATATAACTTTAAGGAAGAATCCACATCATTCATTTTGAATAATTGGTCTTCAGCCTGGGTAAAAAGTAATTCAACTACATCCAACTTTTTCTCTGGTACTTCTTTTCCAAGAATCTTGCTGGCTTCATCTGAATACTTTGTATTAGGATATTTATCTATGATAGTTTGGAATAGGGAATTGGCAAGATCTTTAGCCCCTTTTCTCTGTTGCAACGATGAACGCATGAATAACCAATGAGGCGCTTGTTGATTATCATCAAAGTTAATCGATAAGAATTCATAATGGCCTAAAGCAGAATCCGGCTGATCGAATTGAAAAAGAAACAGTTCTGCCAATTTGTTATGGGTTGATATTAATTTATTTTCAAGTTGATTAAAATTCTTTGGAACTGATACTTTCTTCTTTTTAACAATATTCGTATTTGGCGCTTGTTTTTTACTACCCTCTACAACGTTAATATTTTTATCATCCTTTTTCAGTTGATTGATTTTTTCTTTTTCATCCATTCTTGATAAAATTTCCTGGGACAAAAAATCCTCCATCTCCGAAGACTTCGTTGAATCATTACTGGCATCCTGTTTTATCGAGTCTGAATTCACTTGCGCCTGGTTTTGTGCAAGGGCCTTTTGTAATGCAAATTCATCCGATTCATCCTGTTCATTTACAATGTATTCACCTATCGTATCAGTATTTGTAAAATCAAATGAATAATAAGCAGTTTCCAAAATTTCAATTTCAAACTTAATCTGATCCCACTCGGTGACATTTTTCAGCCATAACTTAACACTATCAGTTACAGCATTTCGTTTATTTTTTTTCTTAGCCGCTTCGAAATAAACCTTTGCCTGTTGTAAATCATTGTCCTTCTTGATAAACATTTTACCAAGTTCAAAAAGTGCGCTGACGGCAAATTCTGATTTTGGAAAATCCACAACTATTTCCTCAAGAGTAATCTTAGCTTTGTCCCATTCTTCTCTTTCGATGTATGTGTTCGCTATTTCAAGCCTGACATTGGCCATTTCATTCCGGGTAAGCGCTCCTTTGGTCATTGCATCAAAAACCAATAATGTTTGATCGTATTCCTTAAGTTGCCGCAATATTTTTGCATAGGTCAACTCGACTAAATACTTCTGTTCCAACTCCGGTTTTAAGTCCAATGCACGACGTAAAACTTGGGCAGCCTTGTTGTAATCTAGAAGCTTTATGTATGCTTCACTTGCTTTAGACAGCGCTGTGACTTTGTCAGATTTTTTACTGACTTTATCAATTGTGTCTGTAAATTCTTTTATTGCAGCAGGATAATCTTCTTTATTGAAATATAACTCACCAAGTAAAAACCGTGCTTCACCAGAAATATTTTTATCAACTTTTTGAGAAACCAATTCATTCAGAACGGTTAATGCAGTTTCGTATTCTTTAAGCTCAATGAGGGTTTTTCCCAACCATAATTTTGATTTGGAAGCAAGTTTACCTTCCGGAAAAATTGTAATTAACTCATCGAACTTACGACGGGCTTTAAGATATTCGTAGGTATGATAAAAGGATCGTCCGATTAAAAAAAGCGCATCATCCACGTATTTACTTTTAGCATGAAATTGTAAAACTTTAGATCCCTTTTCAATCGCTCTTTCATACTCCGGGATCTTAGACCTATTCAACCTTCTGTTCTGATTTCCCGAAACTTGTGCACTTTTCTCTCGCTCAATCCGTTTTTTTTCTGCCTGATTAAAAAATTTCTTTGCATTGTAATAGGTGTTAAAATAAGCGCCACAACCCATTATTAGCATTAGAGAGAGTAATGTACTCAGAAATCCAACTTTAAAATCCCTATTAGGAAATGAAAAAGAAATTTTTAATTTCATAAAAACCATTCCGGTTTAATTCTTCATATATTTCAATAGTTCCGGCAAAACTATTCCAGAGTTCTCTGCAATTACCTCATCGGCAATTTTTGAAACCGGAGTAGGTGTTGGATTAATTTCAACTACAAATACGCCATGATACCTTGCAACTTCCGGTAAGGAAGCTGCAGGATAAACCAAAGCAGATGTGCCAATTGATAAAAATAAATCACATAAACTGGCTGCCTTATTGGCAGCTTCAAGAATAGTTTCTGATAAAAATTCACCAAACCACACAACATCGGGCCGGATTAATCCACCGCATTGGCAAATTGGCGCTTTGTTATCAGATAAATTATTTATCTCCGAATAAAAAGTGTTGCACTTTATACAAAGGTTTCTCAAAATATTGCCATGCAATTCATGAATATTTTGACTTCCTGCTTTTTGATGTAATCCATCAACATTTTGTGTTATTAAGGTAAACTCCGCATAATGTTTTTCCATTTCAACTAATGCAAGGTGACCGGGATTAGGAGTTACTTCATTGATTAAATGCCGCCGGTACTGGTACCACTCCCACACTAGATCCGGATTTCTAATAAACGCATCAAAATTAGCCAGCTCTTCCGGTTTAAACTTGTTCCATAAACCATCCTCACCGCGAAAGGTAGGTACACCGCTTTCGGCGGATATTCCCGCACCGGTAAGAACCGCTACGTGATTTGCATCAAATAACTTTTTCTTTAACTTTTCCGAAACCTTAAAGGTTTCTGTAATTCTATGAATTTAATTCTCCATCATTTTGTATGTTAATTGGCCAATTTCTCCGGTACCCTATTAAGTGGTAATTCTCTTTTTTCAGGTCGAGACCAACTTGGCAATAATTCATATAATCTATCCATAACTTCATATGCTTGCTGTAATAGTATTTCATAATTCTGGGGAATAACTTCAACAGAGTCTAAATAAATCGGGGTGCCTACGCGCACTACGATTTTACTCCATCGCGGTAACAATGCACCTGGAGGTAAAATATTTCTAGTTCCAGAAATTCCCAGGGGCACAATTGGACAATTGACTGTTTGTGCAAGTCGTACCATCCCAGTTTTTGGTCTTGGTGCGATTCCATTCTTCCATTTACGAGTCCCTTCAGGTGCGATAATGACCTTGCCGCCATTTTTTAAGATATTAATTATTTTGTCAAAACCTTCCTTATCTGAGGCATGCCGGATGATCGGATGGACATTAATTTTTTTCAGCCACCATCGCAGAAATGGCACTTCGAAAAGCTCTTTTTTGCCCATTCCATGTGCTATAAATCGTACACCAATAGCCATTGAAGAAATATCAAAACTGCTGTTGTGGTTAATGGCTATTATGAAAGGTCCTTTTTTAGGATAATTTTCGAGTCCATAACTCTCCCCTGCAAAACATATTTTCGTGAAATAATAACAGACAATGTAAGAAATAATAAATATCATGTTATGTTTTGAATAAAATATTATTTTGAATTTGCAGCATTCAAAATATCAAATAGATCTTCTTCTATCAATTTTGTAGGCTTTTCAACAATTCGACCAAGCTCTTTACCATTTTTCAAAATTACAAATGTGGGCAAGTAACGAATATTGTATAACATGGCTAATCCTTCTTTGTCTTTTTTATTTCGATGTAAACCATAAAATCTTAGTTTGCATTTATAGTTATCAATGGCTTGGATAATCTTCATAAACCGTGCTACTTCACGGCTACTATCCTTACACCATGTCCCCAACACCGTTAATATTTCAATATCCTCATCAAAATATATTTTCTCATTCAAAAACTTGGAATTCACAAGATAGCTATCAAAATTCTCTTTAAAATCCTGGAAATTAGCAAGGATTGCTTCAACGGTTGCTTGCCCAACCAAAACTCTTTCACCTTTGTAATTTTTTTCAATGATCAATTACTTTTCTACCTCATATCTACTAAGTTCTAATCTAATGCAATGCAGTCAGTCGTTAATTCTACTTTCTTATACTATTTTTTTAAACCGATAAGTCTTAACGAGTTGTCTAGTATTGAAAACTATTTAGACTCGTTAAAAGTAATACATTCTCGTATTATCGCAATAGGAATTTTAGTATTGAAATCTAAAAATAAAAACTAGGTAGAATTGAAGATAATTAATGACGAGATTTTTCGGAAATCTAGCTATTTATCCCCTGTATTTTCATTTCAACATCTGGCACTAGTATTAACCGGAACTAACTTTCCTTCTCAAATTAGAAAGCACCAAACTTGCTCCAATAAAGATCAAAATAACAGGCCAGTAAAGCTGAATATAATATTCCAGATCATAGATGTAGAGCCATCCCATGTTGTTAGCAAAAAATAACGAACCAATAAAAAGTAAGATAAAAGAAGGAATTAACAAACCCCAATCTTTTGGTTTAACTAAAAACTGTACTAAAAAAGCCAGCCCGATAATAACTAAAACAATAGGCCAAAAATCACCGAAATCATAGAATCTCCAAAAATAATAAGAATGCCTGCTTATAATCAAGAAAGCTCCGAATAGCACGAATAAAGTCGCAGGAAAAGCTGCGGATCGGTGCCCCTGGCCTATGAGTCTGTAAAGAAACCAAAATCCTAAAAACAAAAGTAAATATGGGAAAATATCCCTAAATCTAAAATCAAATAAATCAAACTTATTAAATAAAATGATACAACCAATAACTACCAAAATTAAGCCAGGAAGAATTGATCTTTTCTCGTTGCTCATTTTTTCTCTCCGCCTTTATTCGCAGAGGGCTCTGCGGTTTGCAATTCTTCTTCAGGAACGACGATCGCCATAATAATATAAACGATAATTCCGAAAATAATACTCGTCAAAATTGTTACAACACCATACAATACCCGGACAATAGTAGGATCTAAATTAAAATAATCAGCCAGTCCTCCGCACACACCGGCCAATTTTCTATCTACCAATGATCTTTTTAATTTTTTTCCATTGGTTTCCACTTTTGCCTCCTTTGTTGTTTTAACATCCTCAGATTTTTTATTCTTTGATACGTAAATGATATAAAATACTCCAGCAGCTACTAAGATGATAGGCCATGTAAGATCCCAGTCAATATTCCAATGATACATATTATACCAGCCATAAGGGAAAATACTAAAATTGTCAAACAAGTATGCTATTCCGCATAAAATTAATAATCCACCGATGATGAGCCATAATGTCTGATTTTTAGCAGCGGATTGATCGCTTTTAGCATATTCTTCTTGTGAAGGATTTAAAGGAGCCACAAAAAGAGCAACCAAATAGATGATTAAGCCAATACCATTGAACAATGCAAGCAAAACTGCTAAAATACGAACGATGGCGACATCTATTTCGAAATACTCAGCAATTCCACCACAAACCCCACCAAAAACTTTATTCTTTTGCGACCGGTAGAATCGTTTTACTTCTTTTATTTCACCAGGGTTTTCTTTATTTGGCACACCAAATCTCCTTAAATTTAATTATTGAAACCCAGATACGAAAAGATACGAAAAGATATTTTTCATGTTGCGTATTCTTATTCTTTCGATATGTCTTGGGTAATTCCTACCATCGGTACAAACCGAACAGACAAAAGTCGTCTACGCTCAAACTGATCACCAATTTTCCTAATAAATAACAATTCTTGATGATCTTGACCTAATGGAGCTATTAACTTTCCATAATCTTTTAATTGATCTAAAAGGGGTTGAGGGATATTTTGTGCAGGCGCGGCGGTTAAGATAATTGCATCAAACGGAGCATTTTTCTGCCAGCCATTATATCCATCACCTAGTTTTACTTGAATATTCCAATAGTTTAGTTTATCTAAATTCTGCTTTGCAAAGTTTGCCAATTCCGGAATAATTTCAATTGAAAAAACTTGTCCGGCTAATTCTGCAAGAACCGCCGTTTGATACCCCGATCCGGTCCCGATTTCCAGGACATAATCCGTTTTGGAGAGATTCAGATGGTTCGTCATATAAGCAACAATATACGGTTGTGAAATTGTTTGGTCATATCCAATCGGGAGTGGAGAATCCTCATAAGCTTTGTCTCTATCGTCTTGGTTCACAAAAAGATGCCGGGGAACCTTTTTGAAAACATCGAGAATTTTTTGATCATTAATCCCTCGTGATTTCAATTGCTTTGAAACCATGTTACATCTAAGGTTTTTGAATTGGCCTCTTTTAGCCATCATCGATATCTTCTCGAGCTAATATTTGGAATCCATTATATTCAAATTTATTTACTTTTTTCTTTATGATCTGTAATCTCACACAAACCAAGGATATGTTGGTAAACCGATTCTGAAATTGATTGTAAATCATATCCTCCTTCCAGGACTGAAATCATTTTACCTTCGCAAAATTGATCTGCGGCTTTAACAAGTAATTTTGTCAGATGATTAAACCCTTTCGACGTCATTTCGCACTGGGCCAAAGGATCATTTTGATGGGCGTCAAAGCCAGCTGAAATAAGGATAAATTCGGGTTTAAATTGATTGAGTGCAGGCAAACAAATATCTTTGATTGCCTTGGCAAATTCTTCATCTCCCGAGCCTGCAAGTAAAGGTGCATTTATTGTAAAACCTGTTCCTGACATTTTCCCAATTTCATCATGGCTCCCGGTTCCCGGATAAAGCGGATATTGATGAACTGAAAAATATAATACTGAATTATCCTCATAAAAGATATGTTGGGTACCATTTCCGTGATGTACATCCCAATCAATAATTGCTATACGTTTATATTTATAGTGATTCTGTAAATAATGGGCAAGAACAGCCACATTGTTAAATAAACAAAACCCCATTGCTTTTTCTTTCTCCGCATGATGGCCCGGAGGACGGACACAGCAGAATGCTTTGTCAATTTCGTTTTTTGCAACAAGAGCACCTGCGGCTAAGCATGCACCCACTGCTAGCTTTGCCACTGAAAAAGAATCCCGGTTGATATACGTATCATTATCTAGAACTGTGGCGTTAGATAAACATTGTTCACGTATCATCTCGACATAATCTGAAGAATGGGTAAAAGCTATATGGGTCTCATCTGCAGACTCAAAGCCATATTTTTCTAATCGACCAAAAACATCTGACTCGTTTAAGTAATTTTGAATACTTACTAATCGATCCGGACGTTCCGGATGTTGGAACTGAGCTTTGTGTTTGGCAAAATCCGGATGACTAAAGTAGGCAATCTTTTTGGGCAATGTTAACTCCAAGTACTAAAAGTTTTATGGTTTATGCATACCTAGTAATTTAGAAAAACTTTAGGAGAAGACAAGGTTTTTTGAAGAAATCAGAAGCTGATTTTAGATTGCTCTAAAATAATGTAAATTATTCCCTCAAGATAGATCGAAATAAGAAATAAGCTGAAGTTACGAAATTTATTTCAAAAAAGATATATGCACCTGCAGCAAGACGATCGTATTTTTTTGCTTGATCAAACAGATATTTAATATCCTCCGAATTTCCTGCTTTTCGATAGCGATTAAAATTGTTATCTGCCTCTTGTTTTAAAAGTATCGCTGTTACCCCTGACACTAGAGATAATCCGAATGTCAATAACGCAACTTTCCGATCTTTCCTCTTCTTGTGATATTGAATATTAGTCAATTTTAGGTGTTGTTGAATACTCAGTTCATCGCGAGCCAGTGGTATCAATATCGAACCCACCCCTGCATCCAAATCATATAAGGTAGTATCCCGGAAGCCTTGTTTTTGCAATGTAAGAGAATATTGTTTCAAGTCGGCTAGAGATATCAAAATTGGAGTTTCTCCACGGATAGACCCGTTTAAAATAACAAAGGCTCCAAACGGGTCCGAATTAATCATTTTAAATTCAGGGAATGAAACCAGTAAAACCAAAGTGTCGCCTTTTGCGACTTCAATCTCCGTTTCAAATTCTCTCAACATCCAACTTTCAAAATATGCAGGCATAGCCAATATTTGATGTTTGCCGGTTGGCAATTTATAAATATTTCGACCAACTACAGCAACCTCAAGAGAATCTAACCATATTCGTTGGATTTGATAATTTGATTCTATTTTGATCCAACCAAAATTTAAAACATCCTGTTCAGGATCAATTATCAAAAGACTATTTGATTGTGCTTGTGAACTTCGACTCAATAAGGCAAAATTCCCAATTAAAAAAATGATGAATAACAGTAGGAATGATTTCAAAAACCTATTCAAAACTTAATTTAAGTTCCTGTTAATCGTTGTTTTCGCTTGATTTAAAAACATAAATAAACTTATTCTCCGAACCAATAATTAGGCCGTTATCGTAGATCATCGGATCAGTTCGTACTCTTCCAAACAATTCAACTTGCCATTCTTCTTCACCAGTTTCAAGAGATAAGAAAATCAGCCTCTTATCTAAAGTGCCAAAAATAACATGGCTAGATGTGATCAAAGGAGAGGTTCCTATCACCACACGAGTTTCATATTGCCATAATAGACTTCCCGACTTCAAATCCAAAGCCCTGATAATTCCATCTTGTCCTGCTGTGATTAACTTCGTATCCGATGCTGAAGGTGTTCTTCGAAATTCCAAACCGAATTTTCGTTGCCAAACAATTTCGCCATCAAAAGTAAGCGCTACAACAGTTCCGTCGGTCGTGCAAACAATAATATTTTTATTTGCTAAAATTGGCGAGGTAAGAATCGGACTTAAGAAATCCACATTCCATTTAATTTGTCCGTCATCAGTTGACAGAGCAACCAACTCACCCGATTCTGTCCCTAGAATTAGCATTTCATTTATAACTAATGGATTAGCATGTAATTGGGACTTCAGGTCGGTTTTCCAGAGAATTTCGCCATTTGATTTATTAATACAAAAAATTCCTCGATATAAAGAAGCCACAAATATCCATTCATCAAAAATTACTGGGATTGCTTTAATAGATCCTAATTCTGCAGTCCATAATTTCTGCTTTTGATAGGGATCATAAGCATATAAGCTCTTTTCCCCGAACTCCAAAGAAATCAATAGATTTTCATCCAATGGTAGAATATTTGCATGAACACCCCCGGTTATTTTCATTTTACCGATTCGTTTGGCAGTCTTCAAATCATAAGCCTCGAGCCTCCCGTTTTTTGTAGGAACGAATAAAATATGCTCCACTCGCATTAGTTTCTGTTTTGGTGCAGATGAAACATCGAATTTATGCAATAACTCTAATGGCAGCTTGATTTCAAATTCAGGATAGAATAAATTATTATTATTATTCAAGGGCTTTTCTTGAGCTGTTTTTGCAAGATTACGATAATCTACTGATGGAGGTACAAGGTATCCCTGGCATGATATAAAAATTGAAACGCATAAGAACAAAACAAATTTAAAACAGAGATTCAAAGAAGGCATTAGAAATCGAATCCAAAGAAGAATTGAGTAAAAGTGCCTGGTTCCCGAACAATTTTCTGAGGAAAAAATCCATTAAATTCGGTGTAGAATTTTTTACCATAGTCAAGACGAAACACCAAAAATCCAATAAAATTCATACGTGCGCCAATTCCATAACTCCCGAGTAACCTATCGAAAGATCCATTCCATGCATTACCGTTATCCAGAAACAAGGCTCCGCGAATTGTGTTAAAACCAATACCACCAAAAGGGAATCTAATTGCCAGTGCATCCAATAGTGGAAAGCGTAACTCCTGGCTAAATAAGACAAGGTTTTCACCCCAAATGCTCCAACGTTGGTATCCACGCATATCCCAACTTCCACCCATAAAAAACTTGAGAGCCTCTTTACCAACATTAAAGCTACCCAAAGTTCGGGAAGCAAGCGTAACTCGCTGGCCGAGTCTAAAATACTTTCGATAGTCCGCAATAGCTGTATAGAAATTCACGTTAGAGCGCTGGACATCTATCGTACTGCCTATAGTTAAATTGAACCTAGAGCCATCCACAGGACCAGTTCTCCCCCATAAAGTATTGTCCTTTACATAAGAAATAAAATTTGAGACCAATAAGGCTTTTCTGATTTGACCTAATCCAAACCGTTCTTTTTCGGATTCTCTCACATTCAAGGAAGTCTCAATGCGATTGAACACAGAGATTGGGTAACTCACCTTAAAAAATCCGCCATATCTTCTTTCATAGAAAAATTGATCTTCAGGATTGAAAAAGTTTCCGGCTAAATGATAAACTCCGTAAGACAGGTTAAGCCTTCGTGATAAATCTATCTTTGTGACCGCAACATTGAAACTCTTTATAAATTCACTTCGTTGTCTGGCATCGTTATAAACCAAAAAGTGATATTGATGATTCCCCAAAATATCACTCATAGAAAGCTGGGCGCCGCCATAATTGCCAAATGTAGGATCCTGGACGACAAAACTTTGTGCAACATCCAATGTAAATCTTTTTTTGTATTTTAGATTACCCTTGGCAATTTTTTTGTTTCGGTGATCTTTTAACCAAAAATTTCCTTTATGAACAATCAGGTCCAGTTCAGCTTCACTTTCGCGATCAAAAAGCTCTTTTAAATTATCTAGTTGTCTTAATTGAAAACTATGTTTCTCGAATGCTGTAAAAATCAAATTGCCTTCATCTGTCCACTCCGGATCAAAAGCACCTGTCACAAAATGAGTTACCTTTTTCAACTGCACAGGTTCGACAATATTAGTAGCTACAGGCCCGTTTTTAAGTGTAGTAAAATATCTCTCGGTTTCGGTAAGTTCTATACTACTGGAAAAATCAGGATTATCAATTCCGGCAATTTGAGTGGGCATTCTTTTGTACCTGATTCCAGGTTTAATTAACCATATGTTAAATGCATCATCCCTGTTTGAAGTGAAGGCAAGATATTTACTATCAGGTGACCAGACCGGAGATGAATCCTGATAATTGCCATAGGTGATATGCTCAATCAAGTAGGTTGATAAATCCATTTTAAAAATATTATAGGCGCCTTGCATCCCATAATCGGTCCGATCCGAACTAAACACGATGGAGCCGTTTGAAGGATCCCAACTTGGATCTTTATCGTCATAAAAGTCATTTGTGAGCCTGTTTAGACTTTTATCGCTTAGAGTCGTGGTATATAAATCATTCTTACCCGAAAAATCTATTGCTGAAAATACTATACGATCTCCTTCGGGAGAAAAGGCTGGTGAAGAAAGATAAATTAAATTATCAAACTGAAGCTTATCTAAAATTTCCTTTGCTTCCAAATCGTAAATATAAATAGCATCTGCCTCCCCACTTTTGGCTATAAATGCCAGTTTCCCATCGTTTGATACATCCAATTTGCTTCCCAGGAGATGGAAAGATTCGAATTCGGAAGTTCTTTCTCCCTCAACTAATACTTGTGCTTCAAAATCTTTTGGATTTTCTCCTTCCAATGCCTTTTGATAAACATTGGAATATCCTGAGCGATTTGCATAAAAGGCAACGTAAGGTTTTGAATTTAGTCGAAAAAACGCAGGCTTTGTATTTATCCCATTCTTTGTAATTTCCTTTGTAACTTTACCTGGGAGATCGTTTTCTGCTAAAATCGGATAATATTTTTTCTTTAACGAATAAACCCATTCTTCATCTAATTGCTTGAAATCAACGCCAAGAGTTGCTTCTACAACTTTACTAAATCTGTTTATTTTCCAATAATTCTCGAATAATTGGATAATTTTATTTTCGCCATATCTCTCAGATATAAATCGAAAAAAAGCTTGACCCTCTTTGTACATAAGAAAACTACCTCTGATCTGGTAGAGATTTTGCAATGGAAAGAAGTAATTATTTATGATTGCATCGCGAATAAACATTTCAGTTTGAGAATCCCAGCCAATCGACCAATATTCGGCAAGACCTTCGGTAAACCAAAGTGGCAAGCCTGTCCAATCCAGCTTTCGATTATCTTTCAGTATACGTTTTATTTTACTTCGTGAAAAAACATGAACAAGTTCGTGATGAATTACATGGCGAAATCCATACAATGAACCATTTGCCGGAATAACAACCCGGCCTTTTATGAATTCAAAAAAACCGCCTACTCCCTCAGGGATTAGATTAGGTATTACATTGGTTTCTTGAAAATGAAAATGAGAACTGTAGAAAATCAGGGGTATTTTTACATTTATCGCATGGTCAAATTTGGCCTGGAGTATTTTATACGCTTCTTCAGCATAATCTGCTCCAAGTGCAGCAAGTTCTTGCATTTCAGGATAGAAGTAAATATCGAAATGCTCGGTTTGCATAACACGCCAATCAAATTGATTATAATTGACTTTATTTCTCCCAAAGAAATATTGGGCCTTTGAGGAGTGAGGAAAGAATGAAATTAGAATTAAAACAGAAAAGAAAAAAAACTTTAACTGATTAAAATTTATAGGTATACAATTCATAGCAATGAACCGATTTGTAAGTATTGGCATTGTTTCAATTTATTACAATTAATTGGGTTGTCAAGCCAATTGTCTAATAATCATATTGTGTCACTAACTTAAAAGTAATTCTTTAAGATATATTTTAACAACCTTATCAATTCGTGAATTATTTCTTATTTATGGTTTTGGACTAAAAATTATAGTAGTTTAACAGAAATTTACGTTTCTTGACTTTTTTGATACTGTAAGTATATATTTTTTACTAATATAAGTAAGTTCTATGTTTGTGTTATTTATCCAGCAAAGCGTTTAATGGTTCAAGGAATCCATAGCGTGGAAAATGCAAAATTTATCGATTACAAAACAGTTTACATTATTCTAATTCTTGTTTTGGTTTCTGTTTTCGCTGGAATATTTATTTCTCTCAAAATCGACATTTCACTTTATGCTAAAATATTAATCACCGCAATTGTACTACTTGCTTGTTCAATTACTGCGAGTCGAGTAATTAGTGCGAGGCTCCTTCTTTTAACGGATGAGCTTACGGCAACAGGTGTTTCAGCGCGTACTAAAAAATATCGACAAGAAATTGATTCCACTGCAAGTGAACTTCGGGTTGTTAATAGGGAGTTAAAACGTCGAATTTACGATTTTCATAACCTCTTTCAGATTAGCCTGGATTTAACATCCATTTTGGATATGGATAATTTAGTTAACTCTTACCTGAATACACTAATTGGACAACTCCGTATTAAGAACACAATTCTATATTTGCATAAAGATAAAAGCTCAACAAAACTTGAACTCGTAAAAGCCAAAGGAGTTCACGAATCGGAACTTGAAGATTTAATATTCGACACAAAAGATACGTTAGTTAAAGAGCTGTTTCAGAAACGATGCCCGGTCATTATCGCCGATGAGTTAACATCATTAAAAGAAATTAACAAATTCAGATCTGTTGATGCCGAAGTAATTACACCTTTGTTCCATTCTCGTAAATTGATTGGGCTTTTAATTCTCGGTATGAAAATCAACGGTAAGCCCTATAACCAAACCGATATAGAAATGGTTACACTTATTACTAACATCGTATCTGTTGCTATCGCCAATTCGCGACTTTACGAAAAAGTAAAAGAAAGTTCAATAACTGACGATTTAACAACATTACATAACTATCGTTATTTTAGAATTCGATTGCGAGATGAAGTATTTCGATCACAAAGAACCAATAGACCCGTTTCCCTGGTTATAATGGATGTTGATCATTTTAAAAATTATAACGACACCTTGGGTCATCCGGCCGGAGATAAAATTCTTAAGCAAATAGCAAAAATACTTAAATCTTGCATACGTGATACTGATGTTGCAGCTCGTTATGGCGGTGAAGAATTTTGTATAATTTTACCTGAAGAAGATCAAAATGGCGCCGAAGCCTTTTGTAAAAGGTTGATGAAAAGAATACAAGATTTCCCCTTCTACAAAGAGGAAGTCCAACCTAAAGGAAAATTGACGATCAGTATTGGTGCAGCAACCTATCCCAGGGATGCAAATATGATCAAAGAACTAATTGTTCGTGCAGATAAAGCATTATACAAGGCTAAGAACCAAGGAAGAAATCAATTCACCTTATACTCAAATAACTCTAAAAAAATATTAAATCCTGAAAAAGTTGCGGAAGTAATGCGGAACTAATAAGTTCAACCGATGTAAATGTAATACATTATGAAAATCTTTAAGGAGTAAAAATGATCAGTAGAATACGTAAAAAAATAACCATCCCAGTTCTCTCGGTAATTTTCATCTCGACGATTTCAATAAGTTTTGTCTACAGCAATTGGCTAGCTCCTATCGTTGACAATATCTATGTAAAGATGAAAGTTTTTAATGCTGTCATGCAAACCATCCAAAGAGTTTATGTTGACGACGTTGATATTGATAATCTTATCAATAATGCAATAAGCGGAATGTTAAAGGATTTGGATCCTCACACAAATTATATGACTTCTGACCAGGTAAAAAAATGGAGCCAACAATATGAAGGCTACTCAGGAATCGGAATTCGATTCGATATCATAAATGACAAAATTACGATTATGTCTATCATTGAAGGAGGACCCTCTTATCGCTTAGGATTTCGGCCAGGGGATCGTATCATCAAAATTAATTCTCAATCAGCAGTAGGAATAAAGCAAGACGCTGTGCCGAAATTATTAATGGGGAAATCCGGTACCACCGTTAATGTCACTATCGAACGTAAAAGTTGGGATAAACCAAAAGAATTTACAATCGTTCGTGAATCGATACATGTGGATAGTGTACCAAATTCTCTCTTTCTTGAAGATGGAATTGGATATATTCGTATCAGCCGTTTTTCTGCGACTACCTCGGAAGAACTAGAAGAAGCCCTCGACAAACTCGAATCAGAGAATTTACAAAAACTTGTTCTGGATCTACGAGGGAACAGCGGCGGCTATCTGCAAATGGCAGTAGAAGTTTCCGAAAAATTTCTCCCAAGTAAGAAAATGATCGTCTATACACAAGGGAAAACCCCTCAATCTCACAGGGAATATCATTCGAGTTCGAATACCAAGCATCGAATGATTCCTCTAATCGTTCTTATTGACCAGGGAAGTGCATCTGCGTCTGAAATTGTTGCCGGGGCGATTCAGGATTGGGATCGTGGACTGATAATGGGAACTACAAGTTTTGGCAAAGGACTGGTGCAGACACAGTATCCGTTTCAGGATGGCTCTGTTCTTTTAATTACCACTGCTCGTTATTACACTCCAAGCGGTCGATTAATCCAGAGAGATTATAATGATAAGTCCATTGAAGACTACTACCGCGAAGTCTACAATGATAGCTTAAGAGAAATTAACTATGCTAGTTTACCGAAATTTAAAACATTTTCCGGGAGAGAGGTTCGAGGCGGTGGAGGGATCACCCCTGATCAATGGCTTGAGAATAAAGAAAATTCAACATCTGATTTTGTGATAAAAGTCGCCTGGAATTCCGAAAGGTATATTTATACTTTCAGCGAACAGATCCTTTCACAATATCCGAAAATTAAAGCTATGACTGCCAGACAATTTGCCAACGAATTTGAGATTTCTGAAGAATCGATTAAAACGTTTGGTGAATTTGTGATCGATAAAGGATACGGTACGGAGTTAAGCAATTTTGAAGACAATACCATGGATTTTCAATTCTTGTTGAAAAGAGAAATTGCCTATCGTTTATGGGGCGAAGAAGGTCAATTTTATGTTAATCTTATTAGAGATACTGTCTTGCAGGAAGCTTCAAAACATTTTAAGGATGCTAGTCAATTACTGTCTATGTCGTCCCTCAACAACAAAAATTAAAAAATTGGTCACAAAAAAAGCGCTTTAAAAAGCGCTTTTTTATTTTCAATCCTAGCTTCCAGTCGTTTAATCTTCATCAAAAACAGCTTTTAAGTTATCTTCAAAGGAAATTAGGTTTACCTGGTTTATTGCATTTAGTTTAATGATCTGGTAGACAATTTCTGCACTTTTTTGAACAATCGCATCTTTATCACCATGTGCTGTACATATTGCTAATTGCATAGAATCTTGACCAATCTTCTGGGCAATCTCCTCTGAAATAGATCCACCGGAGTTTGTTTCCTTGCCGGAATCACTATCCTTTGGAATGCTTTGATACAATTTCTTTACCGTCAGTTCGTCATCCTTTTTTTCATATTCGGCTTCGGACGGCTTGTTTTTTTTGAAGTCTTCAATAGTTAGTTTTTCAGATTGATCGACAATACTCTCGGATGCCCCCACAATTTCTACCTCAGATACCAGGTTATCTTCCCGAAATATTTTCTTAATATTGTCTATTTCACCATCATTCGAAATAGAATCATCCGGTAAGCCACTCGGATCATTCTTATATGAATGATAAAAACAAGTTTCGCTGCCTGTGTGGCAAGCCGGACCATTTGGTACTCCGGAGACCAACAATATGTTGCGATCATGATGAAGGAACATATCGACCACCTTGAAAGTCCGGCCGGAATCATTGCCTTTTTTCCATGTTTTCTTCTTTTTTCTATGATAAATCCATAGCTCGCCGGATTTCCTTGAACGTTTGACCGCATCTCTGTTCATGTATACATGCATGAGTACCTTGCCATTCTCATGATCCTGTATAATTGCTGGAATCAAGTTGCGATCGTTAAATTTCAGGCTTGAAGTTGAACTAAATAACATATAATACCTCGATAGTTTCGTATTTATACTATTTAATCGGATTATTTATTGGATAAATCCATTCTAGAATATAAGAGTGCTTAAAATTTAATATAAATTTGAAAATGTCTAAGGTTAAAAAGTGTAATTATTCCCTTCGTTAGGCCATTTAGCCCTGACCAATATTGTATCTTGTGCTACAAAAAATCTCTCCGATAGAACAAACGGAAAAGTTGAACCCAATGAATAAATCCCATTTTTATCTGCATCGCGATATCCACTCAAAATATATTTTCCGGGTAATATATCATTAAATAAATAAAACGTCGAGTCAATATGAACAACAGATTTCTCATCTCTTCCGGCGCCTACTTTTTCCAACTGAAGATAAAAACGACTCTGGCCAAGACTATCCTGATCACTAATGCTGCCCGAAATGGAACTCAATGTATCAGGGTTTAATATTTTCCATGAGTAATGGGTCTTCTCTATTTCCAACACATTTCCAGCGGAATCTCTAAATTTTATTTCATTCAGCTGGAATTGAATCCATTTATTGCCTTCCCATGAAATTTCCGGTAATATTTCCAATTGATGGGGATACTTCCAATTTGTTGTAAAAGGATTCAGAGAATCCTCAGAAACGGTAAATAACGTATCGTTTATTGCAGCCATAGTTTCGGAAAAAGTAAAAATAAAAGGTTGATTTGGAAAGACCAACTGACTGCTGTCCGGCGGAGTGACTGATAACAAAATCGGTTTCGTTGTATCCGGATTGGATACGGAATTAAAATTGGTGTTCACAGTATCTTGAATCGATCTTCCATACAAATCCCGCAAGTTCTTAAAACCTAACTGAAAGTTCACAGTGTCTCTTGGTGGTGTGGTTATCGACCAAATATCTTTTGTGTCTGAACTCGGGTAAGCATTCATAACCACAATACTATCGCCAAGATGATTATATAGTATTATGGAATTGGAGATTTCCGGCTCGAGCAATATCGGTTTTGAAAACCGAACTCGGATTTTTCTTCGATCCAATTGATCCAAACTTAGAATTTTTAAATGACTGGAGTCTTCCTCCATCATTCGAAATAATCTATTTTGAATATGAGTTTCTTTACCTGTTAAATCCACATCGGATGAAGTTACACCAATTTGTTCTCGACCTAAATTATATAATAAATTTTTATCTTGATCACGAACTGCAAAAAGCCTGTAATGCCTTGATGCAAGATTAGACAACTTAAATTTTCCTTCATTATCACATTGTGTTACATAAATTGGCTGGTCCTTTCCCGGATTAACCGCTTCTCCATCCGAATAAAAATAAGCCCAAACCGTCACTTCAGTTGGTTTGTCGGCAAACACCTGGCCTGAGATTTGCTTTTCGTCCAACCGATCCCCGGTCGCAAATCCAAGTGTGTAAGATTCCTTTAATTTGTTTCCCCGCAAATCTTTAATACCGGTACCCAGAGTAATGGAATAAGTCACATTTGCAATCAGTGAATCTGTAAATTCTAGATTGATTTTGTTCCCTTTAGCCTTTATCGTAAAACCTTTCCCGGGATTAGGGGAAATAAAAATTAGACTTTTGAGTGAATTATCTTGAATGTTTTCAGAGAATTCAAATTCGACCTCCGTCGTTCTGGGCACATTTGTGGAATTTATATCCGGAATCGTATGAATGATCTCCGGTGGAGTTTTATCCTCCGGACCACCCGGAGGCATTCCCTGGTTAGCACAATTATTCGATTGACAAACGCAAATTATCACAAATATTTTTAGCAATCGTTTCATTAGAAATTTACATTAGTTCTTTACAATTTTAATTTCAACCATATCTGAAACTTGCAAAGAATTATGGCGTTAATTAAATTCGATAACCTTAGCAAAATTAATTTAAACTCATTACCTTGAATCTACGTCCCAATAATATGATGTTTTAGATCTAATGCAACTCGTTGCCATACATTAAGTGATCGAAGAATATTCCAGAAAAGGTACCCCATGGGTAAGATGTTAAAATATTCGATTCTAGTTTTAATTTATTTATTCATTTTCAATCCTACACCAGGGTTTTCCCAAACTATTCAAACTTCACAATCGAAGCAAATTGAAAAAGAATTTTCATTTGCAAAAGCTTTATTTGACGACGGCCTTTATCCTGTAGCAAAGGAACAATTTGAACGTTATCTTCGCAAATATCCTTCATCCATCCATCGATCTGAAGTCACCTATATGTTGGGTGAATCACTCTTCCAAATTGGTGATTATAAAAATTCGATTACAGTTTTTAATCAATTTATGTTCAGGGCGCCAATTAAAGTATTTAAAGAAAGGGCTTTATTTCGATTGGGGGAAGCTCAATTTCGCAGCGATAAATTCAATGAGGCTTTGGAAACATTCGACAATTTCACCAATCAATTTCCGAGTTCGGAATTTATGGATCAAGCCTATTACTGGCAGGGAGAAAGCTACCTGAAACTTAATAATAAGCAAGATGCGTTAAAATCCTTTTCGAACCTAATACAGTACCACCCTAACAGCTTATATATGGATTTCGCTTTTTACTCAATAGGTTGGCTCTACGAACAGAACGATGAAATAGAAAAAGCTTTTCAAGTTTACCAAAAATTATTGGATGACTTTCCCGAAAGTGAACTGGCCGAAGAAATTTCATTTCATATGGGATTCTCTGCATTTAAAACCAATTTGTTTATCCAATCCGGAAACTATTTGAACCAAGCTTTGGGAAAATATCCTAAAAACAACCGGGCTTCTGAAGCTCAATTTTTTATTGCGGAATCACAATATCACTTATCTCATCTCGATGAATCTGTAACATCGTACCAAAAAGTGGCCCGCGATTTTAAAGATGGCGCCTGGGTAGAACGAAGCTACTATGGTTTGGGCTGGACTTATTTTAAACAAGAAAATTGGCTAAGAGCCATTGCCGCTTTTGAATTTTTGGTTACAAATTACTCCGAAAATGAACTCGCCAGTAAAAGTTATTTACAAATTGCCAGATCATTTTTAAAGATATCAGATAGGTCAAAAGCAAAAGAAACATTTACAACCCTGGTTACTAAGTTTCCAATGGATTCAACCGCAACACAAGCAAAATATGAAATGGGAATTCTTGAGTTTGATGAGAAAAACTACCCGGAAGCCCAAAGGATCTTTGAAGCTTTGAGTAGTTTGGATCAAAACTCCAAAATGCGAGCGAACTCCCTGTTCATGCTTGGTGAAATTGCAGTTGCGCAGAATCAAACTGAAACAGCAGCACGTATTTATCAGCAAATCATAGAGCAACATCCGCTTAACCCAATTGCGGTGGAGGCTACGTTTCGTCTTGGTTGGTGCCGATTTCATATGAACGAATTCACCGAAGCAGAAGAAATTTTGCAACGATTCGTACTCAATAATTCTAAGAATCGGTTTATCGATCAAGGCATATTTTGGCTGGCTGAATCCAAACTAAAATTGCATAAACTTCAGGAAGCGCAGAGGGAATATCAAAGGCTTATTCAATCTTTTCCAAAATCGGATTTAGTGGATGACGCCTATTACAGCCTGGGATGGATCTCATTGAAGGAACAAGATTTTAGAGAATCTGTTGCACAGTTCGATCTAGGCATAACAATATCCAAAGATAAAGGGCTGCTTGCGGAATTGAATTTTCGCAAAGGAGATGCTTTATTCAATTCGAAAGCCTACGAAAAAGCTATTACTTCTTACCGTTCTTCGTTAGAATATCTTCCTGTAACCGATCAAGCACAGGCTCAACTCCAAATTGGACAATCTTATTTCAAGCAAGGCAAAATCTCACGGGCTATCACCGAGTTCAACCAATTAATACTTAATTACCCGGATTCTGACCGTGCCCCACAATCCCAGATGATGATAGGTAGAAGTTATTTTCAGCTTGGTGATTACGACCGTGCCGTGCTGGCATTTCGGAAATTATCAAACCTGTACCCCGAAAGCGAATTTGTCGATGACGCTTTATATACTATCGGTGATTGCTACTATAATGCCGGCAATTATGAATTGGCCATTCAGTCTTATGAAGCTCTTCTGCAAAAACATCCCAAAAGTCCTTTACTTCCGGATGCAATCAGTGGTATCCAATGGTCTATGATCCAAAAAGGCGATTCGAAAGAAGCTGTCAAAGTAGTGGATCATTATATGAACCTCCTTAAAGAAACCGGGTCCGCGCCTGAATTCTTAAAGAGGAAGGCTGAATTGTTTGTTAATTTAAACCAGTTCACAGAGTCAATAGACACCTATAGAAAAATAATGCGGGATTATCCGGATTCAGAACAAGCGTCAAATTCCTGGTACTGGATAGCGGAGATTTATCGCAAATCTAGTAATAAGCAAGAAGTTGAGGGCGCTCTTCTACGCCAGGTTAGCGAATATCCTTTGTCCTCTTCCAGCGCAATTGCTTTGAACGAGTTGGCTAAAATAACTTTTGAGGGCCAGAATTTCAGGCAAAGTATTAACTACTGTAATCAACTTCTTTCAAAATTTCCGGATTCCAATTTTGCTCCAAATGCAGATTATAGAATTGGTCAAAATCTTCTGAATTTAGACCAAGTACTCCAGGCTGAGAACCACTATCGGTCCATGCTATCTAAAAGTCCGGCCGAGCAATATTCTGACTTTGCAAAATTGGGGCTGGCCAGAGTTGCCATGGCTCGAAACAGCTACATAGATGGCATTACTTACGTGGATGAAGTATTAAACAATCGCAATGATGAATTGGCCGCAGAAGCTCAATTCCTCAAAGGTGAGTTGGCTTACAACCGGGAGAATTTCCAGGAAGCCGGTTTAAATTACCTTAAGGTGAAATATTTATTCCAACAATATCCATATTGGGTTGTTCAAAGCGTGTATGGGGCTGGACTATCCTACGAGAAAGCGAATCAAAAAACAGAAGCCATCAAATTATTCAGATCACTCCTGCAAAACTTTCCTGATACACAATTTGCTATTCTTGCTCGAGATCATATTGAATTAATTACGGGAAATAAATAATATGCTGAATAAAACGAAAGTTTTTCCTCTTCTTGTGGTGTTTGGTTTATTTTTCATTGAATATGGTTTTGCTTTTCAAGAAAAGAAGATCCCCAAGCCTAAACCCATTAAGCCGCCAAGATCAACCGAAATTGATTCTACAAAACAACACCAGAATCGATTGGAAATACCCGAGGTTTTAATTTTCGGCAAAGATAGAAGCATTCGGGTGCCATCTACTAAAAGGACTGAACTGGAATCGAATGCAATCTTACCTCTAAATCTTGACATTAATCGTGAACAAAAAAGCGAACCAAACTCAATCGATGAAGACCAAATTCCAGACCAGGTTATTACTAATTTAAATCGTAGCACCCAGGTTGAACTTCGCTATGGAACCTACAACTCCCCATACCTTTCTGCAAATCATTGGCAGCAGTTCAAAAAAACCAGTTTCAACATTGAAGGAATGTTCGAAAAAAGCGACGGTCAATATCAGAACAGTCAATTCGAAAACTGGATGATCACTTTTTCAGCCGCCTACGAATTCGATTTTCGCAATAAGATCTATGCGGGAGGTAGTTTTCACTCTTTTGATTATGGTTTATGGGCTAGTTCCGTGGATCATAAAAGGGAATGGAATCAATCACAATTTAGAGTTGGCTACAATGGTGCCATTAATGAGTCCACACAATATGAATTACGGTTGTCACAAGTAAAATCTCCGATTGAAAGTGATATCGATCAGCTTCCAGATTCTCTTTCTCGAATCAATAACCGGGAAAAAAATCGCGAGCTCTCCGCAAAACTGATCCGGATTTGGAAGAATATGGAAATAAGTTTTCAGGCTAAAACTTATACCAACAAAATTGAAGCAAATATAAATCGAATCATCGGCATTCCAAATTTAGGCTATATAAATTCAATTTCCAACCTTAACCTAAATGTTGCCAGGCAAATCAACCAAAACGGTTTCATAAGAGCAGGTCTGGATTACCAGTTTTATGATTTAGATAGCTTGGGTATTTCAGACAATCGTTTTAATCCTGTTTTTGAATTTAGCTGGAATGCCAGTTCAAAAGTAAAATTTTCAGGATTCTATAAGTCGTTTTGGCGCTTAACCACTCGCCAACAATTGCTGGAGATTAATCCGGCTTCGGATCTGCAACTTACTGATTCTCCTATCGAAGACATCAAATCATCAGCCGGGGTTGGTTTGCAATGGCAAATGAATCCGCTATCTTCACTTTCTTTATCCTACAACTACCAGGACATTGAAAATCTGCAAGTCTGGATGGTACCTGACAATAACGACCTGTTTACACTTTTTCGAATTCGGACTTTTCCAAAAGCTCATCTGTCATTTTTTAAGCTTGAGTTTAGTTATGGGAATCTTGCCCCGTACAGATTTCGATCCACTATCTTGATTTCAGGCTCAAGTATTGATGATTTTGGTAATACATTACCGGTGGTTCCTGCCGAGAGAAAAATTCCATACCTGGAAGACGTTAAATTCCCGATCGAATTTGAATATCGTTTATATACCAATGTCATTGCTTCAGTTACCGGGGACTATTTAAGTTCGCGAGTTTTTAACCTTTCACAACCGCTACTCGGTAAAAGTTTTTTGCGATTGAATGCCAAGATTAACTACAAAAAGGATAAATTCGAACTCTATATATTGAGTACAAATATCCTTGATCAAAAATACGAAATCTGGCAAAATTACCCGGAGAATGGTATTCAAATATTTTCAGGATTGAAAGTCATTTTTTGAGCGCATTAAAGAAACTCAGAAAAACGATCATTTGGCATTCAGCTGGAATTTTGTTAAATAACAGCACCTTACTTGGAGGCAATTTATGACTCTTTTTGAAATAGCAGCACGTGGCGGTTGGATTATGATTCTCATTTCCCTTTGTTCTTTAGCAGCATTGGCAATATTTATCGAACGGCTTATCACTCTCAGAAAAATTAAACTCAACGCCAGAACATTTGTTTTACAAATCCAAAACCTCCTCATGCGTGGAAAACTTGATGATGCCTTAAAGACTTGCAAACAAACTCCAGGACCAATTGCCTCTTTGACAAAAGCAGTTTTGGAAAAATATGACAGATCTTATGAGGAGATCAAAGAAGCGTTAGAAAACGCCGCCAGATCGGAAATTTATCACCTGGAAAAATATCTTAGCGCCCTGGGAACTGTTGCCGCTGTCGCTCCCCTGCTCGGATTTTTGGGAACGGTAACAGGAATGATCAGCGTGTTTCAGGTCATGGCTGTTTCAGGTTCAGGCAACGTTCGCGCTATGGCCGCCGGCGTATCCCAGGCAACTGTGCCGACCATGGCGGGGATGGTAGGAGCACTTTCCGGTGTTCTATTGGTAACGTTGATAAGCCGCCGTGCGGCTCGTGAAGTGGAGTTTCTGGAAGACTCGCTCACCATGGATCACTAAGGACTAATGCATGCGTAAGACTGATCTTTCGATGGGACAGGCCGATGAGGGCGAAGAAATCAACCTCACGCCGATGCTCGACGTCGTATTTATCATGCTGATCTTCTTTATCGTAACGGCATCTTTCATTAAGGAATCAGGAATCGACGTCAATCGCCCTGATGCTCCGGTAACTGAGACCAAGCCGGAAGACGCCAATATTCTTGTGCAGATTCGCGCCAACGACGAGATCTGGATCGATCGTCGTTTGATCGACCCACGTGCGGTGCGTGCCAATATTCAACGGCTGCATGCTGAGAACCCGCAGGGGTCGGTCGTGATCATGCCACATAAGAAATCGACCAATAAGATGCTCGTGACGATAATGGACGCTAGCCGGAGTGCTGGCGTCTACAACATATCCATCGCGGATCAACGTTGAGCGGGACCTCAATAGGACGAATGTAATGCGAAAACACCATGGTTCGATGGGGCAGGAAGATGAAGGTGAGGAGATCAACCTGACACCGATGCTTGATGTCGTGTTCATCATGCTCATTTTCTTTATCGTGACAGCAACCTTTATCAAGGAGGCGGGTATCCAGGTCGATCGCCCGGACACTGTTACAGCTGAGTTTCAGGAAGATGCCTCCATACTGATCGCGATCAGTAGTACTGATGAGATTTGGATTGACCGTAAAGAACGGGAGCCTCGCGCCGTACGCGGCGTCATCGAGCGTCTGCATTCCGAAAACCCGAAAGGGTCCATCGTTATTCAGGCAGACAAAGACTCGACGCATGAGATGCTGGTCATCGTCCTGGAAGCTGCAAAAGCCGCCGGCGTTAAAAACGTTGCGATTGCTTCCGACAACAACTAGCGACTAACGGAGACGAGGCGGCTGAAACCGCTAAGGAGAATAAGCCCATGAAAAGCCGCTATGCATTTTCAATCTTGATAGGCATGGTTGTAACGCTGAGCTTGCTGTTCGTCATGCAATTGCTCATTGCATCGGGTAAGCAGGCACTGACCGACCCGCGCGAACGGCACAAGCTTGAATTCGTGCGCGTCAAACGTAATGAAAACCTGAATACTGCTGATTTCACGCCGGAGAAACCGCCGAAGCCGCCCGAGACCCCGCCGGAAACGCCGCCGCAGGATTTTGATAACATCGACCCCAATGCGCCGACCATTAATATTAGGCCGCCACAAGTATCCGCTGATACCAATATCGGTGGGCCAGGCGGCATGAATATCGCCGAGGGCGATTATCTGCCAATCGTGCGCGTGGCGCCGGTATACCCGACGCGAGCGTTGACACGAGAGTTGGAAGGTTTTGTCGACATGTCCTTTACCGTAACCGCGGCGGGAACTGTAAAAGATCCGATTGTATTGCAGTCAACCAGCAGCCTGTTTGAACGCGCCGCGACGCGCGCTGTACTGAAATTCAAGTATAAACCACGTGTTGTCGACGGCATTCCGGTGGAAGTGGTCGGCGTCAAGACGCGTATCACCTTCATACTTGAAGACTGACGATAGTAAGACTGAGAATAGTCGAATACCTCTGGCGGGAAATTATCCAGAAGGATACTTTTTGATATGAAAATTCATCGTGGAATCTTACTAAAGCTGTGCCTGGTGGTGCTTGTCGGGACATTGGCTTTTGGCGATGCGTCAGCGCAAAGCGGCCGCGCCAGTAAAGACGACAAAACCAAGACCAGGCAAGCTCAGGCGGTCAGCAAGGAAGTCTATGACCGTATTACGAAAGCCCAGGAAATGTTGGAAGATGACAACGATCGCGGCGCGCTGCAATTACTCAACCGTCTCTACAACCCCGACAAACTCACGGAATACGAACAGGCCAACGTACTGAACTACATTGGTTTCATTCACTACAACATGGATCAGTTCAGGGAAGCGATCTCGACCTACGAGAAATTGCTCCGGATCCCAAGCCTCGAACTGCAGATGGCCAAGCAGACAACTTTCACAGTCGCGCAATTGTTGACCATGGAAGAGAAATATTCTGAGGCACTGATAACCCTGGACAAGTGGTTCATTCTCGAAACGAACCCGTCAGCCGAACCGTTCATGCTGAAAGCGCAACTCTTCTATCATCTGGACCGTTATCAGGAGATGGTCAAGCCCATCGAAAACGCCATGC
>JADFJB010000022.1 GCA_022566355.1 candidate division KSB1 bacterium | reverse complement strand
AAACCCTGTTCAAACCGGTATTCCCGGATTTATGGGAAATTCGGACAGAACTTTGATATTTGAACCAGAATGTTGTTCATTATCAAATAGATTAAAATATGTTAACTCCAGTAGATTTATTCCAAAGCCCTAACAAACTGGTAAAACATTACAGTCGCTTTCGTGTTGATGAGCGATTGCTTTTAACCGGCCATTCACATCAAGCGTGGCCGGATTGCGGTTTAGAAGGACAAAAACAAGCCTGGCTGGATGCATCAGAATTCGTCGATGAAAAATGGCAAAGAGCCTTTGCCAAAGCCGAATTAGTAGGTAGCGGTTTTGCCCGCCTCCTCGATGATGAAAATGGTATCATTGCCCTGGCGGGAAATACGCATGAATTGGTGATTCGCTTTCTTTCCGCCTTGCCTTTAAAACAACGACCAAAAATAGTGACCACAGATGGCGAATTTCATACGATCCGGCGGCAATTAGACCGATTGGCTGAGGAAGAAGTGAAAATCGTAAAAGTGGCAGCTTATCCTGCATCCTCAGTTTCGAATCGACTGGCTGATGCTGTAGACGATCACACGGCTGCGGTTTTGGTATCCTCGGTTTATTTTAAAAATGCCCACATTGTCCCGGGACTTTCTCATGTTTTAGATGCCTGTACAAAAGTAGGTGCAGAATTATTAATCGACGTTTATCATACTCTTAACGTCGTGCCGTTCTCAATTAAAAAGGAAAATCTACAACAAGCTTTTATGGTGGGCGGCGGCTATAAATATTGTCAGTTGGGTGAGGGCAATTGCTTTCTTCGATTTCCTAAGGATTGCCAAATGAGGCCGGTCATCACAGGATGGTTCAGTGAATTTGATGCGCTGACTGATAAAACCAACAGATTATCTTATGGTAAAGGACCCGCCAGGTTTGCCGGGGCGACATACGACCCAACCAGCCATTACCGGGCAGCAGAGGTATTTGCCTTTTTTGACAAGCATCAACTAACTCCTGAATTTCTTCGCAAAGTCAGTCAACACCAGGTTGGCCTGCTACAACAATTATTCGATAACCTCGATGCCGATCCTAAAATTATAAGCAGGGATCATTCAATACCTTTGGAAAATATTGGCGGATTCCTTGCCCTGGATTCCCCTTATGCCGAAAAGATGAACCAGCGATTAAGTGAACATGGTGTATTAACGGACTATCGAGATGAGACATTGCGGTTGGGTCCTGCACCCTATTTATCAGACGATCAATTGGGTTCTGCCATAGAGATTCTGGGTGAAATCATTCGAAATTTTTAAAGACATAATTATGAAGTTCTTTAGGGTTCAATTTCTCATCCTAACTTTTTTAATTCCGATAATTTCTTGTCAAACAAATAGTATTAAAAATAGCCTCGAAGGTGCATGGTCGACTAAAATGTATACTCTAAAAGATGGCGGTCAACATGTGGTTAAGGGCCATATCTTCTTTACAGAGAAGGATTGGACCGTTCTTTTTTTCGTAATGGATGATGAAGATAAACCACAACGAGGTTCTGCCGAAGGTGGCACCTATTTGCTGATTGGCGACAGCTTGGAATTCAAACATCACTATAATTTATCCGCCGGCAACGCCATTGGGGATTTAGCTCAAAGTCCGCTTCGGATGGAAATTCGTTCTGCAGCTGAGGCTTCTCAAGAAAAATGTTTAATTAAAATCGAACAAAACCAATTATCAATCTATTTCCCAAGCGGCAATTCTATGACATTCCTAAAAAAATAATTTCTTATAAAATTTTAATAGGAGTTAATCCGATGCGATTATGTAAGCACAATTATGGTTTATTTCTAGGGTTATTAATCGTTTGTACCTTCCCTGGTTGCGAATCAAAAAAAATGGAAACTATAAACTTAGAAACAGCAAAATGGACTATTCAAGACATTGATACTCCGGCTTCATTCCGTGGCTTAAGCGTCGTAAGTGACCAAATCGTTTGGGCAAGCGGATCCGAAGGAACATTTATCAAAACCATCGATGGTGGAGCGACCTGGAGTGTTGATTCCATATCCGGCGCTACAGACCTGGAATTAAGAGATATCGAAGCATTTGATGAGAATACCGCATACACCATGAGTGTCGGCGACGGGGAAAAATCGAGGATATACAAAACAACGGATGGTGGCAGGAATTGGACCCTGCAATTCACCAATCCACATCCGCAAGGTTTTCTGGATGGTATTGCTTTTTGGGATATAGATAATGGCCTTGCCTATGGCGACCCGGTCGATGGACATTGTTTCATCATCAGAACATCAGACGGTGGCGAAAACTGGCGCCGGGTAGCAATTGAAAATATTCCTCCCGCCCAAGCGGGAGAATATGGCTTTGCCGCCAGTGGCACGGGTATAACTGTGTTTGGAACAAATCATGCCTGGATCTGTACAGGTGGTTCTACTGCCAGGGTACTAAGATCAATCGACAATGGAAAAAGCTGGACCATTTCGGATACGCCCATCATTAGCGGTGAAACCTCCACGGGTATTTTTGGCCTGGCTTTCCGGGATGAAAACAATGGCGTGGCTGTTGGCGGCGACTACCTGAAACCGGATCAGACGAATAAAAACTTTGCGATTACGAAAGATGGCGGTGTTACCTGGCAACTGAATGAAGACTCTCCTCCAACCGGATTCAAATCTGCAGTAGCTTACCTGCCTGGCTCAACACCCCTTTCTTTAATTACCCTGGGAACATCCGGAACAGATTTTTCTGTGAATAATGGCATGGTTTGGACTCATATGGATACGACCAGTTTTAATTCTGTGGAATTTTCTCCGAGTGGTACGACAGGGTGGGCTGCTGGAATTAGAGGAAAGATCGCTAAATTAGCTGTACTGAAACAATAAATAAATGTATTAGGGCAAGTTTTGAGTGATTTAAAGCAAAGCTAACTTGTTCAGCTGGAAGAGTCTGTGCTCCATTTTGAGCTAATTCTTTAATAGATATTAATGATTGTAAAAAATATTAACCAGACCAAAATATCCCCCATTTTCATAAACCATTCCTTTTTGCTTCTGTAGTTATCTTAATTAACCTGTGATGCAAAATAAGGTTCAAACAGAGTTCACTCTAAACCATTTTGTGACAGAAACCCAAAACCTTTTCTAACCGTCTTATTTATTAACTGGAGGTAAGCATGAAAAAAAATGTCTACTGATTTATATTTTGTCAGCCTTTCTCGTTTGCGGAACAGCTTACAGTATGCATCCCGAGGAAGATTATTGGCAGCAATTTGTACATTAGACTATGGATGTTTCCCTCGAACCTGAAACGCATATGCTGACAGGCAATGAGACCATCCTTTATCGCAACAACTCTCACCCAATACCCTGAACAAATTCTACTTGCATTTATATCCAAATGCATACAAGGATGAAAACTCCACAATGGCTCAGGAGGCAAAAAAATACTACCAACTGCGAGATGTACCGGAGGAAGATCGCGGCTGGATCGAGATCACCTCTTTCAGGATCGGTTCACCTGGAGGAGCTGCCACCCAGGTTGTGACAGCATACCAGGTAGAGGATACCATTCTGGAAGCCGCACTGCCAAGCCCTCTACCGCCTGGTGGTGAAGTCACAATTCGGCTAAAATTTGAATCTAAAATCCGCAAAATATCGAGCCGGACTGGTTACCGCGGTACGCAGTACGACTTCGCGCAATGGTATCCAAAAGTCGTGGTTTATGATCATGAAGGCTGGCAAACTGTGGAATTTTGTGGGAGTGCATCTGCGAGGTTATGCTGGAACATCCTTCAGTGATCGGCCACCTTTACAAGATTTATACCGGGCTGAAGGTGCAAATCCAAGAACGCGATATCAATCCTCGTATCTCAAAAGCCGTGGATCATTTTTCCCAGAAGCTCATTTGCATGCACCAGGCGGGGGTAATCTGCGCGGCTATGTGACTATGCCTCTTGCCGGTGAAAAACTTATGGCCTTCAATATGGAACTTCGAAAAAGATTTCGACTGCCCATTCCTCTCATCAAGAAATTATTGGGAAATTCCACTTTGGTTGGATTCTATGATACCGGCAAAATTTGGAAAACAGAAGATGATACCCAGACTTTGTCAGATGCAGGCCTCGGCTTGCTTACACGACATAGAATATGGGGCCAAAACTTTACCATCCGAGCCGACTTTCCATTCTGGCTGAGTGTTCCGGAAGTGGATAATAACGGAATTGAAAAAGATAATGTGAGATTTCGCTGGGTTCTTGGTATTAGCCAGGTATTTTAATGACATAATATATCAACCATTTTTTTGACGTGAGTTCAAACCCACGTTTTTTATCATTTTAGGTTCTTCAGAGAATTAGGTTGCAATTGCAACCTTGAATTTACAGATTAATTCACTTGGTTCTCTGGAGAACCTAATTTTTTGAAGGATTTCTGATCCGGAAATATTTACACGAAAGGAAGGAAACTTACGACAATTAGGAATATTCAAAAGTATACTTTTTCTCACTTTATCTCAGGGGTGTTTTTTCTTATTATAATTTTCTTAATTTCTCAACCTGGTTATTCCCAATGGACACAATGGGGTGGGCCCAATAGAGATTTCACAGTGGAAGCCAACCCCCTCGCTTCTACCTGGCCTGAAAATGGTCCCACTGAATTATGGAGCCATGAGTTTGGGGATGGGTTTAGCACCATTCTCTATGAGGATGGCATTCTTTATACAACCAAAAGGAAAGGTGAGCTGGATGCAGTGGTTTCTTTGAATGCATCAACTGGCGAAATCATTTGGGAGACTACCTATGAAGCCCCTATGAAACCCAAAATGATCCTGGATTTCGGCCATGGACCAGTATCATCACCTCTACTGGTTGGCGATAAACTATATACTATAAGCTTGACTGTAATATTAAATTGTTTGAATAAAAAAACCGGTGAAATCATCTGGTCGAAAGATTTGATGGAAGAAATGCAAGCAAGTCACATGGGACGTGGTTATGGTCCAAGTTCAATAGCTTATAAGAATATGATTATCGTAAATGTCGGTGGTAAAGATCAGGCAGTCGTTGCTTTTGACCAAAAGAGTGGCGAAGTTATCTGGAAAAGCCAGAGTTTTCGCAATGGTTATTCGTCGTCGATTCTTGTCAATATTGCAGGCGAGGACCAACTGTTTGTCGCTATGGGAGCTGACCGTGCCGGTCTCGATCCCAACACCGGGGAACTTAAATGGCATCATGCTTTCCCACAAACTGCCGGCACTCTGTTCACGACTCAACACTTGGGGAAAGATAATCTTTTGTTTGGATCCCAGGCATATGCAGACGGCAGCAGGGTTCTTGAAATTACTAAAAAAGATGGTAAATATGAAGCCAAAGAATTGTGGTATAATCGTAAAATGCGTATCATGTACGGCACTTATGCTAGAATCGGAGATTATATTTATGGCTCCAGCGGTGGATTTGGACCGGCTTTTCTCATGTGTTTGGATATTAAAACCGGCAAAATCATGTGGCGGAAAAGAGGATTTTCCCGCGCCCATTTATCCTACGCTGATGAAAAACTGATCATCCTAGATGAAGATGGCAACCTGGCAATTGCAACAGCCACACCGGAAGGCTTGACGATCCATTCAAAAGCTCATATCATCGAGCGCACGGCATGGACGCCACCAACACTTGTGGGCAGTAAAATGTATATACGTAATCGCACAAAAATCAAAGCGCTAGAATTAGGAAAGTGATAGTACTACCCAGAACCCTTCAATTCGTTCAGGCTGCGTCCTGAGCTTGACGAAGGGATAACTTCTGCTAACATAGTAGGTTAGGTTAAAAATTGGTAAATCCATAATTTAATACAGGTTAAAAGAAATGAAACCAAGATTCTTTCCAATTAGATCAATTACCAAATTAGGGATTTTATTTATGTTGCTGACCCCTGTAACCACCCAGGCATTGGCTCAAGTGCCGGCACGCTCCGAAGCAGGCCAGAGTCTTGCTGTACCGGATGAACAGCTGGATCAAGGATTGATATATTACGTCTGGCCTGGTGAAGACACTCAGCTAATCTTAAAGTCCAGGGCATACCTGCAACGGGTTGCCGTTACGACCTGTCGTGCCGTTGGTTATATAGTAAGTCCTTTCGATTTGGAAGAAGACCCACTGACCCCAATTCTTGGCGGCGCATTTAGAATACCAACCACATCTTTTCGCAGTGGTATTGATGGTGGAGATAATCTTCTGCAAGGTAAAGATTTCTTTAATGTTAAGTTGTATCCGGAAATCACATTCGAAGTAATAAGCATTACCGATGTATTGCAAACAAAAAAATCGGATGAATCTACGACTTATGACCTCAATTTAACCGGGCTATTATCGATTAAAAAAACCAACAAAGAAATAACAATTCCGGCAAAGTTGGAATTCATACCCATGAATTATCAAATTTTTTCCAGAACCTATGATGACGTCCTCATACTTGAAGGGACAACTACTATTAAATTTGCAGATTTTGATTGGAAACCCGGCAGAGGTTTTACGGAGAGAGTTAGCGATGAAATCGAATTAGATATTTACCTCCTGTTTAGTACCATTTCGCCGGACAAATCTATGGATCCTACCGATAATCCAGGACACCATGCTAAACAGTTAAAATTCTTAACTATGCTGCGAGATCTCAATGAACCAGATGCAGCGTATGAATTTGGCGAGACATTCATGCAAGAAGTATGGGATTCTCCCAGACAACTTAAGCGGCTTGCCAACACAACTGCTACCAAAGATGGAATATTGAAAAGAGATTTCGATTTTGCTTTGAAAGCCGCTAAACGAGCCAGTGAATTAAATGAAAATAAAGATGCCAGCTCCCTTACAACGATTGCAACAATTTACTATAAAAAAGGAGAATTGAGCTTGGCAATCGAATGGCAGAAAAAAGCGGTTCAGTTATTAGAAGAGACAGAAAAAAATAAAGCAGATGCAGCTCGTGTTAAGCTCGATCTTTATTTGTCTGAAGCAGAGTCGATGGATTAATCATTAAACCCCAACCTCTCCCTCACCACATAACTATCTGTATCTTTGCTAGCGGAGCTTAACATTTCACCTAAAAGGCCAATAGAAAAGAATTGCACACCGACGATGATGAGCAGTATGCCTAAAAACAACAAAGGGCGGTTACTTAAGAATTTGTCCTCAAAAATTCTTTGATAGGTAAGCACACCTGAAATAATTGTCCCTAATACAAAACTGATCATTCCTAAAAATCCAAAAAGATGAAGCGGCCTTTTTCTATAACGAGTGAGGTATGTGACAGTAATTAAATCGAAAGCGCCATGGGTAAAACGGCTCAAACCAAATTTAGTTTTGCCATATTTTCGGGTATGATGTTTTACCGGAAGCTCGGTTACTCGGAATCCTTCACTATGTGCCAAAACCGGGATATAACGATGCTGATCTCCATAAACCCGAATGGATTTTACTACTTCAGAACGATAAGCTTTCAACCCACAATTAAAATCATGTAAACGGATGCCGCCAAAGAAGGAAGTTAAAATATTATATATTTTGGATGTGATTCTTTTTGTTAGTGGATCATGTCTAATTTTTTTCCAGCCTGACACAAGTTCGTAGCCTTCATTTAATTTGGCAATCAGGTTGGGAATTTCTGTGGGATCATCCTGCAAATCTGCATCCATTGTTACGACAATATCACCATTCGACGCGGCAAACCCTGCAGAAAGTGCAGCAGATTTACCATAATTCTTCCTGAATTGGATTATTTTTATCCGGCGATCGGCTTGGTAAATTTTCCGCATGATTTCAAGTGAATCATCGGTTGAACCATCATCCACAAATATAATTTCAAATTGTGAGTTTAATTTCTCTAAGACGGAAACAGTAGTTCGACATAACTCTTCCAATGATTCTTGTTCGTTGTAGGAAGGAATTACAATACTAATTTTGACAGAATTTCTCATTGTTCGTTTTGAGTTAGATTAATAATTTCAATATTTTTAGGCACTTTAAGCGCGAATCGATTTGGGCGCATTTTTTTATTTACGGTTATTCTTGAGTAGAAAAATGACAATCTCTCTTTGTGCGTAGGCCTGCTAACCTGAATATGTTTTGGAACATTTATGCCACTATATTTTCTGAATTGCTTAAATACAACATGGATACTATCTACTTCGCCTTTCCGAACCAAAGTGTACTTAATAAAAGAACCTTTACCCGGATCAGCAAGAAAATTATAAATATGGCCATTTCGAAGAAAAGTATATTGGATATTGCTACCGACATATTGGATTTTAAGTGCACTACTATCGGAGTTATCCGAAAGTTGATAGTTCTGGTAGCGTGGCAGTCCAAGAGCTGCATCATATATATTCGGCAAAGGAACTTTAATTCCGATAAGTTCTTCAAGAGGAACCTGGTCGCCCTTACTTTTGAATAGCAATTTTTTCCGGATATTATACATCCAGAATTGTTCATTTTTGATCAGCATGTATCCCAAAGAGATGCCAGGCCCGGTCTTAATCTGGATTAACAAGGAGTCGGGTTGTTGAAAATAAATCCTGGCGCTTCCATCAAAGCCGCCCTCGGGAGATTCAACAGTAAGATGGGCAAACCCTTCCAGAGAATTTAATTTTAGGGATTGCTGGAGCGCTGCATTATATAAAGCTAATGGATTCTTTCTAAAAAAATCCGCCCTTTGGCTATTATTGCCGGTACACGAAGAAAAACTTAGAGAAATGAATAGGAGAAATAAAACTAGTCTGAAGTATGGAAAATCTAATTTGAACACTCATAATTCTCCTTTTTCCAATTTCCGAAAGATTTCCCTATTACCCGGCTCCTTTTCGATCGCTTGTTGCCAATAGGTTTCGGCCGTCTTGAAATCCCCTAATTTCATATAAATATCGCCCATATGATCGAGCACCTCAGCAGAAGGCTCCCTTAATTCGATTGCCTTTTTAACATACTGCAAAGCAAGTTGATTGTCTCCCAATTTATAATAAATCCAGCCCAATGTGTCCCAATAGGCGCCTCTGGTGGAATCTTTCTCCACAGCAGTTTTTGCCATTTGAAGCGCTTCATCCAAACGTATTCCCCGTATTGACAGACTATAGGCAAAATTATTTAACATAACGGGATCGCCAGGCTTCAGCTTCATAACCTTATCATATAAAGGTTCGGATTTAGTAAATCGTTTCTGCAAATCAAAAATAGATGCCAGGGTGAGTAAGCCGCTTAAGTTTTCCGGATCTCTTCGTAATAAGGTTTCACATAATTTAATGGCATTGTTATAACTCTTTAATTGAATATATAAATTGGCCAGCTCCAGGGTAGAAGCCGGATTATTCGGATTTAATTGATGAGAGCGTGAAAGATACTTAACGGCATCCCCTTTTTTATCCATTTGACTTAACAAATAGCCGTAAAAATAATTAAGCCGGTCATCATTTGGAAATAGTTTCAGGGCCTTTTCAAAATGCACTTTGGCTGAATCGTTCTGTTTGGTTTGAATATACACAAATCCAAGGAAATTCCAGGCGTCAGGTAATTTAGGATTAAGCTCAATGACTTTTTTAAGATTTACAACAGCAGAATCGGATTGCCCCGCATCAAACTGAAGCCTGCCTAGATAATAATACGATCGCCAATCTTTGGGAAAATCTGTTGCCAAATCCCGATATGCCATATCTGACTTTAGGGTATCTCCTTTGGTAAGATAAATTTCCGCAATCCGTAATCGGGCAATCACATCACTGGAATCCTGATTACCGGATTCTTGATACAAGATAATTGCTTTGTCCCACTTTTCTTGAGCAGAATAAATTTCAGCCAGACTATCGCGGATCCTGACAAATTTTTCATCTTGTTTTAGTGCTTGCTGGTAAATGAGAACAGCCCCTGCAGTATCTTTTTGCATCAATTTAGTCATTCCTAGAAAAACATATGCATTTTCATTGCCTGGTTCCTGCTTTACCACGTCCTGGAAAGTCTCAATGGCTTTCTCATATTTTTTTGATTGGATATATAGCTCGCCTATTCTAAACAACACCTCCGGTTTATACCCCTCAAGCCGGTAAATTTCCTGAAACTCTGCTATACTTTTTTCTCCCTGGTTGAGCAACACGTACAGGTTGGCGAGTTTATAACGAATCTCAATATCCTGGGGATTAAGTGTCTTTAGTTTTTCAAATTTCTCCAGTGCCTTCTTAAACTGACGCGTTTTACTATAAAGATCCGCGAGCAGCTTATAACCATCCGCTTCCTGTGGTGCTAATTCAACTGCCTGGTTTGCCGTTTTTATTGCCGCTTCAATGCGGCCTAGATTTGAATATGCTTCCGAGATCGATCGAAGGATAGAGGGTGTATCCGGATCAAATAATAACGCTTCCTGAAAAGCAAGTAGTGCTTTTTCCCATTCACCATTATCGCTTTCCAAAATGCCATCCATATAGCGGGAAACTGCTATATGGTGCTTTTCCTTTTCATCCTTTTTCTGATCTACATCTTCTGTTTTAGCGGTCTCTTGTGGCTTATCGACTTTCGTCGTTGCACATCCTACGGAGAATAATGCTAACAATAAAACGTAGAGTTGTTTCATATTCATTTCTCAATATTCATAAATAATCTAATTGTTTCCAATTAAATAACTGAAAAATATATTATTAAAATGAATCAATAACAAACTTTAAAAGTGTCCGGCAAATCAAGATAAATTTTGAACTTCACAAAATATTTAATTTCATATTTATGAATTCAAAAGACACCAGCAACCAAAATAAATAGTGTATTTAAACCTCAATTTTATAAATTTATTTCAAGATCATACTCTTCCAAGAAGTGAAACCGGAAAAAAATTTTCCGGCTTAATTCCTAACTTAACTAAGTTCACCACAAATAGTGAAAGACTATACAAATGGATTATTACCAAATATGGTGCAATATAAGAGATTCTTCAAAAGATTTAGAATTTGCCGAAAACGTCCAAAAATATTTAGGTTTTTTACAGAAACAAGGAAAAATTAATGGATTTAGTATTTCACGACGCAAGCTTGGTTTTGGTCCTAACGACTTAGGGGAATTTAATATTTGTATAAAAACAGATGATTTAGGACAATTGGAAACCGCATTTCAACAAGTAGCAACCCGTAGAGGAGAGATGGAAACACTTCACAATGCAGTCTATATTGCAGTAAAAGATGTTAAATTTGCATTATATAGGGATTTTCCTGATCCGGTTAGACTGGAAGAAGAATAAACTGCAGTGAACTTAACTTCTCTCCTGAATCCTTTCAATCCAATTGAGAATTTCCCCGCAACAGCGATTCCAAACCTGTTCTGTAGTCAACGGCGACTTCTTTGGAACTTTTAGGGAGTGATCTCCATCTTCTATTAGAAATAAATGGCCGAATTTATCAAGCCTTGTTATTGTATCTTGCAACAAATCCAATTTCGCCAAGCTATCTTTTGATCCGGACACAAATAACAGGGGCTTTTGTAATGCATATAAATGTTCAGCTCGTTCCGTACCTGGCTTGGCAGGTGGGTGCAGGGGGTACCCCAAAAAAACCAAACCGATTACCCGGGAATATTCTCCGGCAATATAACTCGAAATTCGTCCACCCATCGATTTGCCACCTACAAATATTGGAATATCAGGATAAATTTCAGCCAATGCATATTCAATAACGGTCCGGTATTCAGCTTCTAATTGGGCACGAGGAGCTGGTGCTTTTCTGCCCGACTCCTTGTAACGAAAATTAAATTCAGTCACACAAATGCCCAGTGAAGATAAACGGCTTAAATAATATTGCATAAATGGCGTGTCCATTCCACCACCTGCACCGTGACCAAGGATTAGACCGAATTTGGGATTCTTGATATCACTATGTTTAGCACGGATCGAGCCCTCACGATAAGGAATCGATACAATATTTACGTCCGCATTCATGGATGTTCTAACTCACATTATTTGATTTATCAAAATTATATATTATTTGTTTGAACCAGGTTTTGAAACTTACGAAACGAAATCCTTTTCTGAACTTTCCAACCTCTTGCAAGCAGGACTTCTTCGAAAGCAATTAAGAATGCGGATAGATCATCAGCATCAACATCACCCATATGAGAAATTCTCAAAATCTCACCTTTCAACTTCCCCTGTCCACCTGCCACAACAAATCCTTTTTCTTTAAGTCTTTCCTTAAGATTATCTTCTTTTAAGGAATCCGGTATTTTTATGGCGGTTACAGAATCTGAGGGCATATCCGCCAGTAATACAAAACCTAATTGTTTTATGGCTTCCCGAAATGCAAATGCCAATATTTTATGTTTACTCCAAATTGTTTGGACTCCTTCAGTGACCATCATTTGCAACGCCTCTTCTAAACCGAAAAACAAGGAAATTGCAGGTGTAAATGGCGTATCTGAACTTGCCTGTGAATCTTTTGCTTTACGCAGATCAAAATAAAACCGATGCCGGTCCCCGGATTCAATGGCTTTCCAGGCTCTTTTGCTGCAGGCAATAAATGCTAGTCCTGCAGGGCATCGAAAGGCTTTCTGAGAAGCCGAAATCACCACATCCAAGCCCCAACTATCCATTAGCAAAGGTATAACCCCAACTGATGTAATTCCATCGACAACAATCAAAGCATTTGAATAACGATGAATAACTTTAGCTAAAGCTTCCAAATCAACAACTGAGGCAGTTGAAGTTTCACAATGGGTTAGACAAATGGCTTTATAATCTGAACTTTGCTTCAACAAGTCTTCCAACTCTATGGGGCTGCAAGATCTTCCCCACTCCAATCGATGGCGGCTAACTGGAATTTCGAATGCTTCACACATTTCTCCCCATCTCTCACTAAATCTTCCCATCTCAATGGTTAGCGCTTTATCGCCTTTTTTAAATAAATTTGCTAATGCGGCTTCCATAGCACCGGTTCCGGAAGAAGTCAATACAATCACGTCTTCTTCGGTTTGGAAGAGTTCTTTCAACCCAGCTTGCACCCTGCCAAACAATTCCCTGAATTCTTTGGTTCGATGATGGATAATCGGCTGGGCCATTTTGGTTATAACATTATCCGGAATTGGAGTTGGCCCTGGCGTTAATAATTTTGCAGTCACAATTAAAGCTTTAAGCTATTTTCAATCCAATGGAGCACTTCTTTCCTGCCAAATTTCGTTTTAGCAGAGAAAGGAATGTATTCAGATAGTCCAAATTCAGCTAATTTCTTTTCGATCAGTCGAAAGTTTTTCACTTTTTCACTCTGTTTTAGCTTATCGATTTTTGTAGCTACAATAACGGTATTCAAATGAATTTCTGAGGCAAAAGTCAACATTCCTTCATCGAGGTTAGTTAAACCGACCCTTGAATCGATAATGTGAATCAATCCCTTAAGTTTAGAATTATCCATTAAATAACTCTCAATTAATGTTTTCCATCGTTGTCTTTCAGCCTTCGATATTTTTGCATAGCCATAACCTGGTAAATCAACAAAGAAAAACCGGCGATTGATCAACAAAAAATTTATGGATCGCGTCTTGCCCGGATGCGAACTGATTCGGGCCAGGTTCTTTTGGCTGATCAAACAATTGATCATGGATGATTTGCCGACATTGGACCTTCCGGCAAATGCAATTTGATTGAATTGATCTTTTGGGAAATCGCCTGGCGTGTAAGAGGCGTGATGGAACTCAGCCTCAAATTGTTTCATAACTTATTTTTTAGCTTCGATTTCTAGACGTCCGTTCGCAAACGCATGAGAGAACACATCTTCCATTTTATGGACAAAAATGAGCTCAACTCCTTTTAGCACTTTTGGAGGAATTTCTTCCAAGTCCTTACGATTTTGTTCAGGTATGAGAACCCTCTTTATCCCTGATCTGCGAGCTGCAAGCAATTTTTCTGTAAGTCCGCCAATCGGTAAAATGCTACCTCTAAGGGTAATTTCACCAGTCATTGCCAGGTCTTTTGAAATCGGCTTTTTGGTTATTGCCGATACGATTGCTGTTGCTAATGTTATTCCAGCCGATGGTCCATCTTTAGGAATTGCTCCTTCAGGAATATGGATATGTATTTCATAGTTTTGAAAAACCTTTGGATCCACACCTAGCATCGTTGTATTGGATCGGATATAGCTTAAAGCAGCCTGGGCAGATTCCTTCATCACATCACCTAAATTTCCAGTTAAAGTGAGCTTACTTTTACCCTTCATCAAAGTCACTTCAATCTGAAGGAGGTCGCCACCGAACTCCGTCCAGGCAAGGCCGGTAGCGATGCCGATTTGGTCGGTTGTTTCTGCCATCTTTTCCAGGTATTTCGGTCCTCCCAGGTAACTCTTAAGATTTCTAGCATTAATAAATTGATTTACTTTTGTAGATTTCATTACAATTTGTTTTGCAAGTTTTCGGCAAACGTTTGAAATATTTCTCTCCAAGTTACGAACCCCCGCTTCACGTGTATAGTTTCGGATAATACTTAAAATCGCCGAATCTGTAAATTTCGTGTTCTTTGTGTTAAGTCCGGTCTCATATAATTGTTTAGGCACTAAATGAGAACGCGCAATTTCAAGTTTGTCATATTCCATGTACCCGGGAAGATCGATTATTTCCATACGGTCCATTAAGGGTTCCGGGATATTATGCCGAACGTTGGCTGTAGTCACAAAAAGAACATTCGATAGGTCGAATTCTATTTCCAAATAATGATCACTAAATTTATGATTTTGCTCCGGGTCGAGTACTTCAAGCAAAGCAGATGATGGATCACCCCGAAAATCCATGCTCATTTTATCTACTTCATCCAATAGGAAAACCGGGTTAATTGTTCCAGCTTTCTTGAGTGATTGAATGATTCGACCCGGCATAGAACCGATATAAGTTCGTCTATGCCCACGAATCTCAGCTTCATCCCTGATTCCACCAAGAGAAACACGTACAAATTTACGGCTTAAAGCCTTTGCAATCGACTTTCCAAGGGAAGTTTTACCGACACCTGGGGGTCCAACAAAACACAGAATCGGACCTTTGACTTTCTTCTTTAATTTTAGAACGGCAAGATGTTCGAGAATTCTCTCCTTGGGTTTTTTCAAGCCATAATGATCATTGTCTAAAGTCTTTTGGGCAATTTTTAAATTGAGATTATCCCTTGTTCTTTTATGCCAGGGTAAAGCGACCAGCCAATCTAAATAATTACGGATAACCGTAAACTCAGGAGACATAGGCGGTGTAAAACGAAGCTTATCGAGTTCTTCATCTGCTTTTTCCCTTGCCTCCTTTGGCAGTTTGGCTTCATTAATTTTTTCTTCCAAAGACTGATAATCATTGAAACCTTCCTCGTCCTCACCCAATTCCTGCTTAATAATGCGGAGTTGTTCCTGTAAGTAAAAATGGCGCTGGGAACTTTGCATTTTTTGGCGCACTTGGTCATCTATATTTTTTTCTAATTCGAGTATTTCTTTTTCGGATTGAAGCAACTCAGCAAGCATAAAAAGTTCATCATCAATATTAAATGCTTCCAGTAGTTGTTGTTTTTCTTCAAGCCGTTTGGGAACATGGGCCGCAATAAAATCAGTTATTCTTTGAACATTTTCGAGCGAATCAATAGAAAGGAGCAATTCATCAGGAAAATCTCTGTTTAATAATACAAATTCCTTAAACAGGCTAACCACATGCCTTAGAGCCGCTTCATTAGTTTTGGTTAATTTTGAAAATTCCTGGATCACCTCAAAACGTGATCTTAAAAATTCGGGATGAGGAATAAACCGCTTTATTCTTGCTCTTACCAACCCTTCTACTAATATTTTGACCAATCCATTGGGTAATTTTAAAATTTGCAATACTCGTGCAATCACACCAACCCTGAAAAGTTCACTCCTGGTGGGGTTGTCGTTTGAAACATCTTTTTGAGCCACCAATAATATCAATTTTTCGTGTATTAAAGCTTCTTGGATTGCTTTAATACTTGACTCCCGACCCACTAATAGTGGGTAGATCATATAGGGAAAAACTATTGTTTCTTTCAGGGGAAGAATCGGAAGTTTATCGTCGATTTCTATGATTATATCATCACGTTTTAATCGTACCATATTTAAGAAATCTTTCCTTTAACAAATAACTAATTTAGTTTAGGGATTACAATAGGGAAATTTTTGAAGCCAATTTAATAAAAACAGAAAACAAGAATAAATCTTACTATGAAGCCTTTTTCTTTACAGTCCTATACTCATAGATAGGTTCATCTTTCTTCTCAACTACGTTCACTGTAATGATGCACTTCCTAATCTCCGGATTTGAAGGCAATTGATACATAATCTCAAGCATTGCATCTTCCATGATTGAACGAAGGCCCCTTGCACCTGTTTTTCTTTTACGAGATTTTTTAATGACAGTCTTTAGAGCGTCGAGTTTGAATTCCAATTCAACACCTTCAAGTTCAAACATACGAATGTATTGCTTGGTAAGGGCATTTTTGGGTTCAACTAGAATTTTCATAAGAGCATCGTCATTAAGTTCATCCAATGCAGCTAACACCGGCAGCCTTCCAATTAGTTCAGGGATTAAACCAAACTTAAGAAGATCATCCGGTTCAACCCTCTGGAGATTTGAACTTCCTTCTATATTCTCCTTTGATTTTACTTCAGCTTTAAAACCCATTGTTTTAACGCCAATACGAGTTTCAATTAAATTCTCAACACCTTCAAATGCCCCTCCACATATGAATAAAATATTTTTTGTATTGATATTGATTAAGTTTTGCTCAGGATGTTTTCTTCCTCCCTTTGGCGGCACTGATGCAATTGTACCTTCCAAAATTTTCAACAAAGCTTGCTGAACACCTTCACCTGAAACATCCCGTGTAATGGAAGGATTGCCATTTTTCCTGGCTATCTTATCAATTTCATCGATGTACACAATCCCCTTTTCTGCACGTTCCAAATCATAATCAGCCGCTTGTAATAGCCGGACTAGAATGTTTTCAACATCTTCGCCAACGTAGCCTGCCTCAGTTAATGTAGTAGCATCTGCTATAGTAAATGGAACTTGTAAAAACCTTGCCAGCGTTTGCGCCAATAAAGTTTTACCGGTTCCTGTAGGCCCGATTAATAAAATATTACTTTTTTCTAATTCGTTTTCTTCATGAAATTTCTGTGAAGCAATTCGCTTGTAATGGTTGTAAACAGCTACAGCCAATGTTTTCTTTGCATGTTCTTGGCCAATTACATACTGTTCCAGTTCCTGGTAGATTTCCGAAGGAGTTGGCATTCCTTGTTTGGAAGAAAGTGAACGTCGTTTAATATCGCTTCTAAGAATTTCATTCGCACCGGCGACGCACTCATTGCAAATAAAAACACCCGGCCCAGTAATAATCGCGTCTACTTGTTGGGAGTTTTTCCCACAAAATGAACAGATATAAAGCTTTTCACTTTTTTCATAATTGGACATATTATTCTCTACTTTTTCTTGCTAGATTTATCTGTTTTCACTAGAACTTCATCTACAATGCCATAGACTTTGGCTTCCTCGGCAGACATAAAATAACTACGATCCGAATCTTTTTCTATTTTTTTTAATGATTGCCCTGTATGAACACTCAAAATTTCATTAATCTTGGTACGGAGTGTAAGAATTTCTTTTGCCTGAATTTCGATGTCCGATGCTTGTCCATGCGCACCGCCTAACGGTTGGTGGATCATAACCCTGGAATTAGGCAAAACGGATCTTTTACCATTTTTACCGGCAGCCAATAAAACGGCGGCCATACTGGATGCCTGCCCAATGCAAATTGTGGCAACATCAGGTTTTATATATTGCATCGTATCATAAATTGCTAGTCCGGAGGATATGTAACCACCGGGTGAATTTAAATATACTGAAATATCCTTGTCAGGATCTTCAGCCGCCAAAAACAACATTTGCGCTATTGTTAGACTCGCAACTGTATCTTCAATGGGTGAACCGATGAAAATAATGCGTTCCTTAAGAAGCCTGGAATAAATATCATATGCTCGCTCACCTCGACCCGTCTGTTCAACTACTATTGGAACCAATGCCATAAATAACCCTCGTTTATGCTTAACCTTATGCTGTTTCTATTAATTTAGATTTATTGTCCTTTATGATAACTTCCTTTATTTTGGCAGTCTTTAAAAGGCGTTCAAAAATTAAATTATCTAATATTTGTTCTTTTAGTTTTTCTTTTCGTTCTGTTGTCTGATAATATTTTTTAACTTCAGTTGAATCTGTTTTTGTTTTCTCAGCAATATCCTTTACAAAACTTTCAACATTTTCATCTGAGACTGATATGTTTTCTTGTTCTACAATTTTTCGACGAAGTAAATGCCATTTAATATTTCTAATCGCAAAAGGCCGGTTTTGTTCTTTGAGTTGTTCTTCATCCAGTTTCTGTTTAGAATCCTTTTTAATATCTTCAAACCAGGTATGTAAATAAAAATCAGCCATCAATGGAGGAACATCAAAAGGATTGTTTTTTATAACCTCATCAATCAATTCCGAATGCATTTGATCTTTGCTTCTATAATCTAATTCACGTTGCAAATTCTCTCGCACCGACTTTCGAAGGTCATCAATACTTTCATAATCGGAAATGGACAATGCAAATTCATCATCAAGATCAGGAAGATTTTTGTTCTCGATCCGTTTAATGGTTACCTGATAAAATTCTGTTTTCTTGGCATCCGGTGAGTCTTTATGTGGATAGGTCACTTCGACATTCCTAACATCCCCGACTTTAGAACCTTTCATCTGATCTTCAAATGTTTCCCCAAATACTTTACTGCCAAGCATAAAATATCGGTCCTCAAACTTATGCCCAATTATGGGTGATCCGGAAATATCTATCTCCTGAAAATCAGCCATGATATAATGGTTTTCATTCGCTTCGCCCTCAATAGGTTCTATAACCGCATGCTGGTCACGTAAATTTTCCATTGTCTTGTCAACATTTTCATCATTAACTATGTGGATCTCTTTTGAAACACTAAGCTTATCGATTTTCTTTAATTTAATTTCCGGCTCAATCTGAAATTCGAGGACAACAGCTAAAGAACCATCATCTTGCTTGTTATATGTTTTAATTGCACCGCCGCCAACAACTTTATAACTCTCTTGCTCCATAATCTTTTTAAAATTACGGTTGGTAACCTCGAATCGTGCATCTTCCTCAACATTTTTACCATATCGAGCTCGTACCACCTTGAGAGGCGCCTTTCCTTTTCGAAATCCCGGGATAGAAGCTTTTTTGCGTAACTGTTCCAATTCATTTGATACTTGTTGTTGAATTTCTTCAGCAGGGATGGTTAATAATATTTCGTGAACTGTATTTTTAAGCTGGTTGATACTATACTTCAACATTTCCTCTTATTTTAAGATTCTCTTAAAACCTAGCATATTCTATATACTCGATACTCGTGCGAGAGGGGGGACTCGAACCCCCACGGGGAAACCCCACTAGATCCTAAATCTAGCGCGTCTGCCAATTCCGCCACTCTCGCAATAAAAAAAATGACGCCCTAATAAGCAGGAGCGACCGAGTCTATGAAATATAAAGTTTTTTAGATCAAATGTCAATAGCTATTGAGTTAAAGGAATACCATAAATCAATATTTTAACTATATTTAAGGAATGTAACAAATGATAGAAAAGTTTGAAGGATAAATGTAAAAATGAATCCTTTAATTCATATCTTCAGCTGATTTATTTTTGTTTACGATTCTCTCGACGAAGTTATCCATGATTTGAGAACCATAATTTGAATTGGCATCTGACTTTTTATCTGGTTGATCATCCGGAGATTGTTCTGTCTTTTGAACACCATTATTTATAGCTTCACGAATAATACCTTTATCTACCATATTTTTAATGGATTGCAACGTTTCAACTTCACCCAATGGACTAACTATAAGAATTTCTTTTAATTTCTTACCTTCTTCAACCAATGGGAGTAGTACTTGTGAATTCGCATCTAAAAGGTTTCTGTCCAATTCTTCTTCAACTTCAAACAAAATTTCGAAATCAGAGAAATTTTTCTTTAGGTCATTCCATTCATTTAATAGTTCTCTACCTTGAGAAATCAATTCTTTGGTAGTTTCCTCAACCTTTTTGACCGTCTCTGCAGAGGTAAATTCTACAACAAAGGCGCCCTCTGACCAAATAGCCATACTCATAAACGCATCTTTTCCCGATTTTTCGGATAATTCTGCTTCACAAACCAATCCCTTCTGTAGATAGACTTTCCCGTGTTGGAGGTCGTGTTGCAGATATATGATTCCGGATTTTTCACCAAGTTCCAGGGATTGCAGTAAATCCAATAAGCTCATTTCGCTTAGTTTGCCTGAAAAACTTGCTACCGACTTCAGCGATCGCTTAGGGGCACTCTGTAATTCGGATACTAGAATATTCGTTTTCAAAACCAATTCTTTTGAATGAAATGGCACTCTTATGAATTCGTCAATATGTTCTGTCATTTGTTGAACCCTGATACGATAATCGGATTCATCAGAAAGAATAATAAAAAGGGGGTTATTACCGTTGCTTTGCTTCTTAATCTCTTGAATGATTTCCACACCATCAGCACCATCAAGTTGATTTGCTATGAAAACTAAATCAATAGATTGGTCAGCCAAAAAGTTTAAAGCCATTGCCTGTGAGTTTATGACATGAATTGAATAATTCTCGCCCCAATTAGCAGATTTAAATTCATCAATTATATCTTGGCGATTATCCACCAAAAGGACATTTAGTGGCATAATAAACCTTTAATTAAAATGACTAATATTTGTTTGTGAATTTAATTTGCCTCGATTACTAAAAGGAGAATACATACTAAGAAATACCATTTTCACATTATCAGAATCAGAAGGATTACAAGGAACCAATTCTTCAAAATCTTCCAAATACAATTCCTGAGCCAATGTTTCAATTCCTATTGCTTGTGGATGTCTCAGGTTAGTAATAGCTATCGCATAAGGTAATTGATATTGACTGCGGAATGTTTTTAACAAATAACCCAGGTAACTAAAGGATTCGGGTTCAATTGCGTTAATGATAATAATATAACCCAGGATATTTTCCTCAAATGAATCCAGGAAAATACCTAATTGCTTTTCAACCGGAACTCCCAGCAAAGTAAGCTCCAAATCATCAGCAGCAAGAAATTTGCCTATTTCAACAGGGTTTGGGAAAATGCTTTTCATGGTTTTTTCTTGATAGTCACTACAGGCAAGGGTTTGTATAAGCTCACTTTTCCCACTTGAAGCAGTTCCTATAATTGCTAACAACCGTTTGCTGCCATTATCCGATCCAAGTACTCGTTTTTGGAAAACCTCGAACTCCTTCTGCAAAAATATGGGTTCTTTCTTAGTTGTCGTTTCTTCTTCAACAGTAATCTCTTGCCGCGGTTTTTCTACCTCGGTTAGAAATCCCTGTTCATACATTTTTACAATTCTTTCAATGGCAACCAGGTCATCAAGTTTACTGTCATTCATTATTTTATCCACTGATCTTTTACCATCTAAAAGTTCAATAAATTGAATGATATCAACTGGCATTTCCCGATCTTCTATAAGCGTTACAAAAGTATTACTAAGTTTGAATATGGTGTCCGATGAAGGAAGTTCAAGTAGAAGTTTCCGTCGTTTTTCTATTCGTTTTTTTGACTGAAGAGTTAAATCAATATTTCCTATTGTTATGGTCTTTTCCACATCAACATCCTGGGTAATAATTGTGTATTCTCCTTTAGTCCATGAAACCATCTGGTAAACAGCTTTTTCTCCATGAAAGCCGTTAAGAGTAGAATTGACCACTTGACCTTCTACAAAAAATATTTGACCATTCTTCTTAAAGTTATTTGTGAGATTAAGGATTCCACTAAAACGTTGTGCGGATAAATCTTCCACTAAATCCAACAACCCTTTTCCTTCGAGTTTTCCGCTTACGTTACCAATATCCTTTTTCTGTTCCATTTGCCTTCGATCTAGTCTTGACAGAATCATTTTTGCCTTTGCAACAATTTCACTTACGTGCAATGGTTTAATAATATAATCCTTTGCACCATTTTCAAAAGCATTTATTTTTTCTTCAATATCCGAATTCGTTGTCAACAACAAAACTGGAATATCGGAAACGGTGGAATCTTCCTTTATCTTGCTAAGGAATTCATGTCCATTCAAATCGCTAACTTGCGCGTCAATTAGGATTAAGTCGGGACAAATATGATGTGCTTTTTGCAAACCATCGAATCCTGAATCGGAAGTTACAACTTGAAAGTGACTATTAATTAATCCACCGACCAGTATTTCTATGTTTTTAGGTTTATCATCTATTACCAATATTGTCTTTTTATTCATCATCCTTAAAATAGAAAAAGGGTCCTAAATACTTTCAATTATACAACGCACTTAACTTAGTATTTTGATAATAATGGTTCAGAATCTCGCTATACTTATAACCTTCTTCACCCATTACAGCAGCGCCTACCTGGCAAATGCCCACTCCATGCCCCCACCCAGCACCTTTCAAACGAATTTGGTTTAAATTACCATTGGGATCCATCTCTTTTTCCACATAAAAACAAGAACTATACAAATGAGTTTTTGATAACACATTGCGAATTTCAAGCTCCTTACCTATCACTGCTTCACCTAATTCACCTATTACCTTCGCATAAATGATCCGCCCGGAATCGCCTCTTTGTAAAGGAATAACATCCTCGATAGGTCCCAAATCTTTGCCAAGTTTCATAGCGACTATTCTGCCAAACTCTTCAGGAGAATATTCTGCTTCCCAACGGTAATAATCATGCGCATATTCTAAATAATTAGGTATCTGATAATAATCCGGGTTGCAAAACACATCATGTGATGATTGTATAAAAGTACGAATATTTTTTTCATTGTCAAGAATTTCATTAAGGTTTTTTCCATTTTTGGAATCAACAAATTTATCCAGGTATTTTATATGGCGGTTGTCCCACACATTTTTATAACTTTCACCAATTCCAGCGCAAATCTTTGCATAACGAGTATCACAAACTCGTCCTTCATGTTGTAAAATTTCGCCACGCGTTTGAGCAGACGCTTGCAAAGACTTTTCATAGATTACCCCTGCACCATGAAAACATTGACAATGGTCATCTGCGCATAAATCAAAAGGATCTTCGAAATGATGTTTACCTGATGTTGCAAATACGGTACATCTCGCCACTACAGTTTGCGCCTTTAAAAATTCCAGGTTGCAATCGGGCGTCATTTCTGACGAATTTACACTCGCTAAATATTTTTCGATATCCAACACATTAACAGCCGTTAATAATCCCTTTTTGTCTATATGAAATTCGAGAATTCCCTCTAAATCCTGGCTTTCCCGATGATCCCAATGAAACCCAATACCGACACGAACATTATCCAAAGTAAAATGAAGCTTACTATTCCCAAGAGGAACGATGCGAATGCCATCTTTAATAGTTTTTCCTTCAAATGAAATCGTTCCGGATATTTTATTTTCAGCAACCTGGATGATTTGATAGCTGCCAAAATCCGGTAAGTTTCTACGAACCTGATCGGCTGTCTCGTAAGATTCAAATTCCCCGGTTAGAACCCAATATTCACGATTATCAATAAACTTATTAGTAGCTATTTGTATTTTTTGACCCACCCTCTCGATATGAATTTCTAAATTTTTTCCCTGCCAATCCTCTGCTATTTTTTGAGCTTCCTCATGTTCATAACATATTGCAAGCCTGATTTTAATTTGGGATGCAGGGGGAGTCGTATTTAAGACCATTGCTTCATATTTTCGATTTTTCTCACCAGAGGCTAAGACGTTACCGGAAATATCCTCTACCCGAAAAGGAACATTTGACGAAAAAATCATTTTTTTTTCGAATTGCAATACACCTATTTTCACTAAAGGTCGTTTTGTCTGAAAATCAAATTCCATGAATTCTCTAATTTACTTGATCTATTCATAAACCTTATCACTGTTAATCGAGGAAATGATCTTTTTAAGATATTTTTATGCTTATCATGCAGCTTTTTCAAATGTATGGAAATAGATCCCGTTAAACGACGGGATGACATAGTTGGAAGTTTTAAGCATGAAAGCATGATTCATGAATTATTCAGGTTTATTATTTATATAGATAGATAAATAAATACTTAACAATTTAAACTTTCAATAGTTTAAAGGCAAAACAAATTAAATTACAGGAAACTACGGATTGATTTATTAGGTCGACTGCCAAATTTCTCCTAAAAATGTGGACCAGCAATTTCAGTATCACTCTTTTTGGAGCTTTTATTCCAAATTCGTGTAATCGAGAAAATAAAAATCGCAATGGATACCAAAACAATTTTGGAATCGACAAATTCATTCTTAAGATAAAGGGATTCAACTTTTGGAGTAGCGAATTTCAGGAACAGAATCGCTATGGCATTGTTTACAGCATGAATCAAAATGGTTGGATAAACGCTATCTGTTCGCCATGCAATTAATCCTAATACAACTCCCAGAATTGTTATTTGAAAAATCAGCCAGGGAAGAACATGAATTATTCCAAATAGCACAGCAGGAAATATTATTGCTGCAATAATATGCATTCGTTTTTCCAAAATTTTCTGGAAAAACCCTCTAAATAGCACTTCTTCACAAATTCCAGCCCCAGCGGTACCAATTAAAAACAACGTGATAAAATCCACAGCATATGTCGTTTGAAAAGTCAATTCTAGTTGTTCTAATAATTCGACGGGCATTGGATACCAGGATTGGATAATTCTATCCAATTGATCCCCAAGAATCGCAAGTGAAATACCAACCATGAAACTCCAAATCATTATATCCAAAGACACTGGATTGAGCCTAAAAGCTGCTTTGAGTGGAAAGCGGTATTTTCGTATAATCAGAATTGCAGGAATGACAATAAAAATCTCCACAACCATAAATGGACTTTTCCATTCGACCTGGCCCCAAATCGATTCTGCAAATAGACGTCCCATTACCCCGATGATCATGAATAATAAAATAGAAAAGAACACGATCATCCCTGCTCTTCCTGGGGAAATCGGAAGTTCAGATTCAACGGATTCGGAATATTTTTTTTCTTCTACTTCTTGCATTAACAATAAAAACTCCTGGTTAATGAATTCGAAGGACTAATACAAATTTAATGCCAGGGTTTATTCGAATGAATTCAGCTAAAATTTAATAATAATTTTAAAAATTATTGACTCACATTTGTCCAGGTGTTCCATCTCAAACAATCGTTTATCCATTTCTAAAAATCTCACTTAACATTATGCCTGCAGTAACAGCTGCATTTAGAGACTCTCCTTGTCCTTTCTTAGGGATACTTACTTTATAAGTAGCAATATTTATGATTTGTTCATCCACACCATGCCGTTCATTTCCAATGGCCAGAACCAACGGAGTGTGATATTCAACCTGGGTATAGTTCATCGAAAAACCAGGAGATGTAACTAATATCTTGAATTTCTTTTGCAGCAATTGTGTGAGAATTTCCTGAACACTAACCTGGTTAAAAATAAATCTCAATTGAAAAAATGCACCAGCTGTTGATCTTAAAACTTTACTATTGTAAACCTCGACACAATTATTACTTAGAATAATTGCCTGAACTCCAAACCAAGAAGCTGTTCGCAATATTGCTCCTAAATTACCCGGGTCCTGAATTTCATCCAGCATTAGGATTACAGGATTTTCCAACTGCCACAATTCATCAAAATTATGGGTTTTCATTAAGACAACTGCAATGATACCTTGTGGCGTTACAGAATCACTTAAAGCTACTACGTTTTTATCAGGTATAAACTCAAAGGGAATGGCATTGTTAACGGCTAATTTTTGAATCGATTGAAATGAAGAATTCGATCTATGTTTATCTGATATTAATATTATTTCTATTTCCGCATTATTTTTCAGTGCAGCTTCACAAAGATTTATGCCTTCAATTATGAATTTTCTATGTGAATAGCGGAATTTTTTTAACTTTAAGGATTTATATATTTTTAACTGAGCTTTGGAAATCATTCGAAGAATCATCTTGATGGAGACAAGGATGGGATTTTATCGTTTTCTTCCCCAGAATCACCTGGTCCAAAGAATTAAAGGGAACTGTTTCCTGGTCACCCGTATTCATTTCTTTTAGAATTACTGTTTTCGAAGCAATTTCATTGTCGCCTACTATTAAAACAAATTGAGAGTTAAATTTATTGGCTTCGCGCATTTGAGCTTTTAAGCTGCGATTCAGATAATCATATTCACAAACTAAGCCATTCCTCCTTAACTCGTTTGCTTTCTTAAACACCCACTTCAAGGCGTCTTCACCCAAGCCAATAAAATAAAGATCAACCCGATTATCAAATTCTGGAAATAGCTGCAACTTTTGCAAAACCGTTAACAATCTATCCATCCCTGCTGCGAATCCAACTGCAGGTACACTTTGACCGCCTATTTCTTCAGCAAGATAATCGTAGCGCCCCCCTCCAACGATCGAATCTTGCGAACCCAATTGATTCGATTGAATTTCAAAAGCAGTCTTTGTGTAATAATCTAGTCCCCGGACAAGTTTCTTATCGATCATATATTGTAAATTGTTGTAATCAAGGTACTTGCGGACATTATCGAAATGGTCTTTACACTCATGACAAAGGTACTCAAAGATGGCAGGTATATCCTTCGTAAGCCGATTACAATTTTCCTTTTTGCAATCAAGGATTCGTAATGGATTCGTATGATAGCGATTTTGACAATCACCGCATAATTCACTTAAGATATTTTTTAAATTAGATTTTAGTACTTCTTTGTATTTTGGCCTGCAAGAGTTACACCCGACACTATTCAGTTTTACTTTTATTTCCTTGATCCCTAATAGGTGTAAAACTTCAACGGAAAGAGTAATTGTTTCCACATCCGCGAGATAATTATCTGTACCTATTATTTCGATTCCATATTGATAGAATTCGCGAAACCGTCCTGCTTGTGGTTTCTCTTGACGAAACATGGGTGAAATATAATATAATTTTTGAATTCTACGGTAATCGCCAAGGTGGTGCTCAAGATAAGATCGCATAACCGAAGCAGTCATTTCAGGTTTTAATGTATAGCTTCTACCGCCTTTATCTGTTAAGGTATACATTTCTTTCTGGACAATATCCGTTGTTTGCCCAATTCCCCGTGCAAACAGCTCAGTATCTTCAAAAGCTGGGGTTCTGATCTCAGAAAAATTATATTTCGAAAAAACCTTGCGTAAATGCGATTCCAAAAAATGCCACTTAGACATTTCGGCTGGTAAAATATCCTTTGTACCTCTTGGAGTTTTAAATCGGTTGGCCATAATTTTTTATTTACCAGGTAATAAGACTTAAATATTATTCATCATCAATTGTGCGATTCCCTCCGCTTCTTCGAGATCTTTTTCCGAAATCCAAATCGTTATTTTACCCGGAGAATAAACAGAAATACTACCAGCCCCAAGAATTCCTCTATCTTCACCTTTGATGATACAATTAATCTCATTTCTCTTAAGAGCTTCTGCGACCATCTCAGCATATAATCTGCCAGGAAATGTTCTCCATTTTATTAAATGAATTGGATGTTCATTTTTGTCCGGCATTTTAATCTAATAATCTTGGTTTAAATTGTATAGAGTTTAGGTTTCGAATACAGCTTCTTCTTCCCGGCGAATAAGGTCTAAGACTTGTTGCGAAGTTTTTGCTTGCAATAGACTATTACGAAATTCATTTTTGTTCAGTAGTCGCGAAACCCGGCTGAGCACCTTGAGATGGGAACCGGTGGCATTCGGAGTAGCAATTAACAAAAAGACCAACCGGACTGGTTTATTATCAATTGACTCAAAATTAATATCCGTATCTGATATACCAAAAGCGCCTACCACCTCATCGACACCATCAGACTTTCCATGTGGAATTGCGACATGATCTCCGACACCAGTACTCATCACTTTTTCTCGTTCTAATATTGCTTTAAAGGCGCTATCCGGATCTTTCACTTTTTGGTTTGCAGCTAACAGGTCCACTAATTCAGCAATAACCTCTTGCTTTTCATTCCGTTCTAGCGGAAGTTTGATTAGTTCTGGGCTTAATAAATCAGCAATCTTCATTTCAGTCTCCGATACCGATAAAAACAGGTCTTAATTCTTATAAAACTAATAGTTAAGACAATAGTAAACAGTATCATTTAATATGTATAATAGAATTACCGAATTGCAATAATAATTTATGTTTTGTGGAATAAAAGAAGGGAAGGATACAGGTATTTTGATAAGGTAAATGATTTTCGAGCTATGAGGTTTAATTCAGGATTCTTCTTTTAATTGATCATCTCTTTGGGGGGAATCTACTTTATGAATCACTTTTACTTTTTTAATCCGTTGTCGAACAACTTCTTCAATTACGAAATCATAGTTTAAGTAAGTAATCAGATCATTTGTATTTGGAATACTTTCTGTGAAATGGTATATGAGCCCGGCAAGAGTTTCGTAATCTTCTTCTTCTGATTGGAGGATAGGTTCAGGCAAGACTTCATTCAATTCATCGATTGACATTCGGCCATCTACCACAAAAGTTCCGGGTGTAACCTTGCGATATAACGGTTGCTCTTTATCATATTCGTCTTGAATTTCTCCAACTATTTCTTCAATAATATCTTCTAATGTAACGAGTCCGGCAGTGCCGCCATATTCATCAACCACAATGGCCATATGAATTTTTTCCCGCTTAAGTTCACTCAGTAAATCACCTATCTTTTTGCTTTCCGGCACAAAAAAAGCGGGTCTTAATAATCGCTGTAGCTTTATATTTTTTTTGTCGGCTAATAATTCCGGGATCAGGTTTTTAACATGGATGATCCCCTTAATATTGTCAACTTGCCCCCCATAAATGGGTATTCGAGAATGGCCTTTTTCGCCTGTAACTTTAATTAAATCATCTACTGACGAACTAATTTCGATGCAAACCATATCGATTCTTGGAACCATTATTTCTTTTACCGTTGTTTCTCCAAATTCAAAAATCGAATGGATCATTTCCGTTTCTTCTACATGAATTGTTCCCTCCTCTTTTCCTAATTCAATCATAGATTTCACCTTCTCCTCAGAAAGCGTAAAAGGATCTCCCTCTATCTTAAAAATTTTACCGATTAATTTAGTCAATTTTAGAATCAGTGTTGATATAGGGAAAAAGAATAAATAAGCCAAATAACTAAAACCTGAAAGTTTTAAGCTAACTGATTTTGAATTGCGAATTGTTAAAATTTTAGATGGAATTCTGGTAAGGACTAGCACCGTAGACGCAATCAATAAAACCAAAGTAAGAATCACATAGTTATTTGTAAATTCCAGCTTTTGGACAAGCTTAACAAATACAACCGATGCAAGTATTGCAGCTATTGCTACTGAAAATAAATTACCCAAATAAATTGACAGCATAAATCTTTGTGAATCAGATATTAGTTTAACAACTCGTCTTGCCGATTTGCTCTCTTCTTCGCGGAGGTGTGCGATATCTACTTCAGGCATCGAAAAAAAAACAGAATCGGAAATAGAAAATAGACCGGAAATAATTGATGAAATCAAGAAAAGAAAACAATAAACAAATAAGTTGGGTTCCAGGATAATTCAGAGCTCCTTTCTGCTAATTTCAAACATGTTTAAATATTCATTTTCTTTTTTTCGCATACTATCTCGTTCGCTTGAGGTACTGTCGTTGTCTCCGAGAAGATGTAGTGTACCGTGTATAATTAACCGCCATAACTCTTCTTCCACATCAACATCATAATGGGACGCTTGTTTTTGGGCTTGATCTACATTTACATAGACTTCACCTTCTAATAAATGATCACTTGATTCTAGATGAAAAGAGATTACATCTGTTGTATAATCATGTTCCAAATATTTTCGATTTAAATTTTTGCAGTATTCATCATCAATAAATATTATGCGAATTTCACCATCGACAAGGGGTTTTTCAATAGCAATTAGCTCACCCATAGCAAGTTTTATCTGATGATGAGATACATAAGAAGGTTCCCCGGTTTCATAACATTCAATCTTCAAGAATTTTTGCCTTAAGACGCTAAAACTTTTTTTGATGTTGTACCTAAAGTCATCTTTTTTTGTCCGGGGTATTCGACCCTATCATGATGAATTCCGGTAAGTATATTTGAAAACGTATCAATTATTATTCGAAGCTCTTTAACTGTTAGCGGGCAATTATCCAAATCGCCTGTATGAAACCTGTCGTTAACAATATTTTTGACAGCATTACGAATTTTTCCAAGGTTTGGATCTTTAATGGATCGAACCATTGCTTCAGCAGAATCAGCCAACATTAAAATACCTGTCTCCCTGGTTTTGGGTCGATTGCCCGGATAGCGAAAATCACTCTCAAGAATTTCAATATTCTTTGACTTAGTGTTTTCTTTTGCTTTTTCATAAAAAAACTTCATTAAGCTTTGCCCGTGATGCTCCAAAATAAAATCAGACACAACTGAGGGTAATTTATTATGTTTGGCAAATTCATAGCCCTTTCGAACATGGTTTATCAAAATTAAACTACTCAACCGAGGTGAAAGTCGGTCATGTGGATTTTTGCCGTTAAATTGGTTTTCAACAAAATATTCCGGCATAAACATTTTGCCTAAATCATGATAATAAGCGCCTACTTTAGCCAATAAGGCATTTGCACCGATTGCTTCTGCAGCGGATTCGGTTAAATTACTCACCTGTAAACTGTGATGATAAGATCCAGGAGAACGTAATGACATCATTTTAAGCATTGGATTATTTAAATCACTTAATTCAATCAACTTAAACTCTGAAGCTACATCAAAGACAGAATCAAAAAGCATTATAAATACATACGCGAGTATTGGCGAAAAAATAGCGGCTCCGAGGGCACCGGCAAGTGCCAAACCTAAATCATTCAAACTAATAAAGCGAAGGATTCCCACAGCGGTAATACCAAGAACATAGGCTATTGCTAAAACTAAAGTTGCGTTTGTTAGGCGCTTCCGAAATTTTGATAAGCCAAATGAAATTATTGAAGCAGACGACACCAACATTCCAATTAATGCAATTTCATAATCCAACCCGAGTTCAGCACTAATCAAAAAGCTTAAGCTAAGCCCAACGAACAATCCTGACCTCGTGTCCATGTAAGAAGTAACAATAAGGGGTACTGTTGCAAACGGGATTAAAAATTTAGGCACATCATAGTCCATCACAATCACTGCCACAACAACAACAAACAACATTGATGATGTTATGATAAACATCATACGCAGATCATCCCAAATGCTACGTCGATAAAAATATAAGAACAAAAGCAAAGGAATCTGAGTGCTGATAATCAATAAAATTTTACCGAGCCAGATTAGAGCTTGAGAAATGAATCCAGCTTGCTTTTCTCTAGCTCGAAGCTCTTCTCCCAGAGAATGGAATATATCAATGTGCTCAAGCGTTACGCGCTCATTGCTATCAATAATTCTTTCACTTTTTAATATTCTTCCCTTCACAAGGGGAATTTGTGCAATAGCTTCATCGATTCTGAATTCGGTTAATTCACGATCTAAAATTAAATTTGTAGTGAGCAAAGATTCCAATAATGCATAACCAACTTTAACCGAATCACTATTTTCGACAAATTGACCTTGCAGTTTCTCCAATAATCTATCTTCTGCTTCAGAAAGTTCATAAAACTCATTACTCGATTTTTCAAATTCCTGATTTGAACGTAATACCGTGATCTTATTTTTAAAATTTGGAATTTCAGTCTTTTTAATATCACACACACCAAGCACGAGAATATCTACTAAGATATTTTCAAGCTGATCGAAATAACGATCATAAGGTTGGAAATCCAGCTCCAACTGCTTTTGATCAATTTCTTTTTGACTTAGATGAATAAAAAATGGAATTAGATCTTTAGTAAGAATAATATCATTATCGTTTAAGATTCGTTCGATTTCTTGTTGTTTTAAAGAATCATTGAGAGTTAAGCTTAATATGTTTTTAAGACTATCTTGAAGAATTTTTAGTTCTGTCTGAGAATTCAATAAGGTCGAATCCGAATAGTGAAATACCGGTAATATCTTTCCCCACGCTTCTTCTCTTTCAAGGGTTAGCTGTTGCTGATTTTTCTGAACCCTGAATGTGAATGGGGCAATTACTTCCTCGCTGGATATATTTCCTTCCTTGAGAATTGCAAATTTAAAGGATTCTCCATGTGGAAATATAAGTAAAGTTATAAGGAGAAAGACAAATCCAAGGCAGAACCTAAGGAATGTGATTGATCTATACCAATGTACAGGTTCCTTGGATGAAGAATTCCCATTGATTTGATTTTTTCTAAATGTAAATAGTTTGGCCAAACTGCTTATTCCTGGGTATGGTTGGAATTTTCGTTTCGTAACTTGGTGACGATTTTAGTCTTTCTGTGATTGATCATATTGATCGTAAGCTACAATGATATCTTTCACCAACCTATGTCTAACAACATCCCTTTCATCCATATATACAAATTGAATACCATTCACGCCTTTAAGAACATGCCGAATTTGGGTTAATCCAGATCGATTTTTCTCCGGTAAGTCAATCTGTGTAATATCACCGGTAATTATTGCTTTCGACTTTACACCTAATCTTGTAAGAAACATCTTCATTTGATTTTCGGACGTATTTTGCGCTTCATCCAGTATTACGAATGCATTATTTAAAGTTCTTCCTCGCATATATGCCAGCGGAACAATTTCAATGATATCCTGTGCTATCATTTTGCGTAACCTCTCTGCAGGTAACATGTCATAAAGAGCATCGTACAGGGGCCGTAAGTAAGGATCAACTTTTTCTTTAAAATCTCCTGGCAAATAGCCTAATTTCTCTCCTGCTTCTACGGCTGGTCTTGTCAAAACGATTCGATCGACATCATGCGCGTTTAAATATCCGACAGCAAAAGCAACTGCAAGATATGTTTTACCTGTTCCAGCTGGTCCAATTACAAAAACGATATCATTATTAATTACGGCATTATTATAAGATTTTTGTCCTTCTGTCTTTGTAAGAATTGAATCTTTTTTCCCATTTATGACGATTTGATCATTACGCAAGTTGTGTAAATTCGTTTTTTTCTTCCGTGTTAGTTGGATGATTGCATCAATGTCTGATTCGGTTAATCCACCATTTCTATGAATTAACTCGGCCAGCTCTGAAAATAGTTTCTCCAATTGTTTAACTTCTGAAGCTTCACCATCGAAAAGTAGGTTGTCCCCTCGTGCTATTATTTTAGCCTGATAATACTTTTGGATAAACCTTAAATTGGAATCTCTTGAACCAAGAAGTAATAGATGATCTATGTCTCGTAAAGTAAACTTCTTTTGCATTTAATGAATAGGTATTCCAATAAAAAAAGCCCCTCATCTGGCCTTTGGCCAAAATGACAGAGCCGCCAATTAATTTTAATAAATATGATTGATAATATCCACAACAAATTTGGCTGGCAAATTTGTTAAATAAATAAAAAGCCTTGCTGGGTCTAAACTAAAAATTAGACCCGGCAAGGACTTTATGAAAAGTGACATTAATTTCGTGGAATTACTAATATTTGATATGGATAGATTGTGTTGGGGTCTGAAATTATTTCTTTATTGGCTTCATAAAGTTTAGTCCATTCTGTCGGATTCCCGAGCACATCTGGATTTGAAGCAATTTTAGACAAAAATTCACCTTTCACAACAATATATTCATTCGGGCCTACTTTCCGTGGAATTTTAAAAACCCAATCAGGATAAATCAAATCCGGATTTTTAATCATATCACGATTATAAGTATAAATTTTCATCCATTGCATGGGGTCATCATAAATCTCTGATTTTTTAGAAATCTTCCACAAGTAATCACCCTTAACCACATTGTAGTCATCGTACACTGATTTTGGCATACGATTTTTAACCAGGGTCAATTTCCCCTCGATTGTGGCTACTTTATCTTGCATTTCCGAAAGCGCATAAATTCTATTTGCCTTGTGCTCTTCAAGTTTGCTTTCAATATCCTTTAATTCATCCCTTTTTTGGAACAGTTCTTCGGATGATAAAGAACTTAAACCATCAACTTGACTTTCCAGTTGATTCAAAGATTGGCGATAAGCTTCAACACCTGCTGCATCAGTTCCAATCATCTTGTAAATCTCATTCCATTCACTTTTAATACTCTCTTCCAATGCAGTAATATCATTTTGTAAAGCTGTTTTATCCGTATTACTACACTGCTCTAACTTTGCTTTTGCAGCAGCCTCACGCTGTTGATATCCAGCCATCATGGTATTATACTCGTTCATTTTAATCTTGCGCTCTTGTCCAAAAGCACTCATGGGTAGGAAAGATACTGCAAGTATTAGGGCGAACAATGTGAAAATTACATTTTTTGTTTTCATTTTGGTTTCATAACCTCCTGATTATGATTTAATATTTCTTACATTTGAGTTAAACGTTGCCTTACCTTTTCTTTTTCAGCTTTCACATCACTTAATTCTGTATTCTTAGCATCAAGTTCTTTTTGTAAAGCTGCCTGTTCGCCCTCACAATCTACCGCTGCTCCTTCCGCACTTTCTGCAGCTGCTTTTTGTTGATCCAAAGCACTTAGTTGATCTGAGTTAGCATATCTTGTACAACCGGTTGAAAAAATAGAGCTAACCATAAAAACAACTATTACTATCAACGATCCTAATTTCTTAAAGGCCGTCATCAAGATAACACCTCCTTCCATATTGAAAAATTAAATTAATTGCCCAATATTAAAAAAAATAAGCCTCTTTGTCAAGAGAAAAGTTAAAGAAAAGTAAAATAATACGTTTTTAATCACTAATAAAGTCCATTTTAAAAGATATTTCGGTTTAAATAAGTCTTAGATTAAAAAAGACCTGCTATTAAATAGCAAATTAACGCCACACCCCCTACAGTTAATGCATAAGGCAGTTGGGTTTTGACGTGATCGATATGGTCACTGGCAGAACCCATAGATGCAATGATCGAAGTATCTGAAATAGGAGAAGCATGGTCGCCAAATATTCCACCTCCTAGCGCTGCCGCAACACAGGTGCTTAGATTCACATCTAGTGTAGATGCCATTGGTACGGCAATTGGGATCATTATGGCGAAAGTACCAAAACTTGTACCGGTTGAAAATGCGATAAAAGCAGACACAAGAAATAGTATCACAGGAACCAAATTCGGACTAACGAATTTTTGTGCATTGCTTGCTACATAAATACCTGTCCCTAATTCTTTGCATGTTGCTCCAATTGAAAATGCCAGTACCAGTAAAATAGCCATTGGCATTAATCCACCCACACCTTTAAAGAATAAATCAACTTGTTCAGAAATTGAAAATAAATTTTGAACTTTGTAAAGAATAGCGGCTGAGACTATTGCTGCCAACACAGCCCAAAATACTGCTGTTGAACCTGAACCATCTAGAATACTTCCATTTCCTGTAATAAGAAGTCCAACCGGCATCATTACAACCATCACTGCTATTGGTATAATCATATTTTTTGCATTAGGGGTTATCCCTTCTTTTACAGGTAGATTGATCACATCGGTGGAGATTAAAGGTTCTGCCCCATCAGCCAAGACTTTACCTTCTTGCCTAGCTCTAAGTTCCGCCACTTTCATCGGTCCGAAATCTTTCCCTGTAATAATCAAAACCAAAACAAATAAAACTGCAATCAAAGCATAAAAATTCAAAGGGATGGCATAAGCAAATATGGCAACAGGATCTTGAATATCTTCGTTCATTAATAATGTGACGATATATGCACCCCATGCATTAAAGGGGATTAATATACAAATAGGAGCCGAGGTAGAATCCAAAATGTAAGCTAATTTTTCTCGGGATATCTTAAGTTTGTCAAAAACAGGCCTGGAGATTGCTCCGGCAACTAGAATTGTGATACTGGATTCTATAAATATAATGACTCCAATGAGCCATGTAAATAAAGAAGCTTTCTTCTGAGAATTAGTCAACCCTTTTGTGCCAGCCCACTTGATAAAACCATCAACACCCCCTGAGCGCTGGGTGAAAGTTATAACAGCACCCACCATTGCACTAAATAATATTACTCGAGTATTCCCTGCATCGGCAAATACATTGACACAAGAGTCAAGGGCTTTTGTAAATCCTAAAAAAGGATTACCACCGGTAATTACTATCCAACCAGTCCATATCCCTATAAATAAGGAAAGATAGACTTGCCTGGTTTTCATAGCTAGAATAATTGCCAAAACCGGGGGAAGCACAGAAAGCCACCCATAGCTTTGATCCACGATTTTACCTTAATTGTCTTTGTGTTAAAAAAAAATTATCTAAGGGCTGCTAAGATAACCAGATGATTCGATAAAATCCAGTAGTTTTCTAGCATTGGTTGTAACGTCTGTTTCGATGGATGTATCTAAAATAAATTCCGGATTTAAAGGTTCCTCATAAGGAGCTGAAATTCCGGTAAATCCTTTAATTTCCCCTTCACGAGCCTTTTTATATAATCCCTTTGGATCTCTTTGTTCGCATGTAGCAATATCACATTTTATGTAAACTTCTACAAATTCATCCTTCCCCAACAACTCTCTTACGATATCTCGGTCAGACCGATATGGTGATATAAATGCTGTTAAAGATATCACCCCTGCTTCAACAAATAGTTTAGCTGCTTCTCCTATTCGACGGATATTTTCAGTACGATCTTCAGGAGAAAAACCAAGATTTTTATTCAATCCATGACGAATGTTATCACCATCTAATACGAAACTCCTAATCCTTTTCTGAAATAACATTTGTTCAAGTTCAAGAGCAATTGTGGACTTACCGCTTGCAGATAATCCTGTAAACCATAAGCAGAAACTTCGATGTCCGCTTAGTTTTTGACGATCAGTTTTAGTAATTTCTCCTACATGCCAATATACATTTGTACTTTTCATATCTATCATAATAGACCCTTATCTATTTATTCATAATGTCCGGATCAGAAATAAATTGTATATATCAAATATATTGTAACAATCCCTACTAGTATTTGCAGTGGGGTTCCTATTTTAATATAGTCTTTAAATTTATAACCACCTGGCCCATAAACCATTAAATTGGTTTGGTACCCAATTGGAGTTGCAAAGCTTGCACCGGCACCAATTGCAACAGCAATTGCAAATGCAGTAACATCAACGTTGAGTGTTTGTGCAACAGGAAATACAACCGGAATGATCATCGCTGCAGCTGCGGTATTGGTTAGTATTGTGGAATAAATATTGGTAATTAAATATACTCCTATTAAACTTGCTAAGATTCCCATAGACTCGCTTACTCCGATTAAAAAGCCTGCGACCAGGTCTGCTAATCCCGAATTGCCAACTGCTTTTGAAATACCTAATGCCGAAGCAATAACGATTAGAACTTTCCAATCTATCAACTCTATTGTATCGACTAATTTTATACTTTTACTTAAGATTAATATAAGAGCTGTAACTGCAGCAGCTGAAATTAGTGGCAGTATTTCAAATACAGTTAGCAAAACCATGCCGATTAAAACGAAAACTGAAAAAAATGCCTGCCATTTTGGTTTTGAAGGAACGACATCAGACAACGAGATAAGATAAAAATCATTCGAATAATACCACTTTTTATGAAATTGTTTTTCAGCCAGGAGGAGAAGTGTGTCTCCTGCATGCAACACTACATCCCCTATTTTTCTCTTTATTCGCATCCCATTACGGTGAATAGCAATGATCACAGCATTATATTTACTACGAAAATTACTTTCACGAACATTTTTACCAACAAGAAATGAACTCTGTGAAATAACAGCTTCAAACGGCTTTATTTCATCGGAGTCGTAATGTTTAAGGTCAAATTTGGAATGTTCAACGAGTTGCAGATCTTTTGTCTTTTGTAATTCTAGAATTGTTTTAGGAAGCCCTGTAAAAAACAATCTGTCGTTTTCGTAAATCTTTTCTTCAGGTTTGGCGGGGGCTATGATTTGTCCTGCTCTTTCTATTTGAAACAGGAATAAGCCTTTTAAATGTCTTAATCCAGCATCTTCAATTGTTTTCCCGATATTTTTATAATTTTCAGTAACTTTTAGTTCAATTACAAATTCACGAGTATGTTCACCCAATTCAATAATAGGTTCTTTACGATTTGGAAGAAGATAATTTCCAAAAACGATTATATAGATTAAACCGATAATGGCTACAGGGATCCCGATTGTCGATATTTCAAAAAAAGAAAATCCTTCATGCCCATTATTAATCATAATCCCATGAACAATAAGGTTTGTACTGGTTCCAATTAATGTACACATCCCGCCTAAGATAGCTGCATAAGAAATCGGGATAAAAAATTTTGCAGGTGAAATATTGTGTTTTTCCGCCCAAGATCTTACAATGGGAATAAAAAGAGCTACAACAGGTGTATTATTTACAAATGCTGAAATTACGGAAACCGGTAATATATATTGAATTAAGTTTCTTTTGTTCGAAGAGCTGATTTTACCTGGTAATATCTTAAAATAATTTAATGCATTGGATTTGCTTAAACTACCTGAAATAATGAATAGAAAAGCAATAATCAGAACACCCTCATTCGAAAATCCCGAAAATGCCTCTTCAACTGTAATAACACTACCTAAGAGGAGTAAGATTAACGTTCCAAATAATACAACCTCAGTTTCAACCCATTCCTTGATCAAAAGGTATGGCATGATTATTATTAGGGCCAATGTATACCAGAAAGGGAAATCCATGGAACAACTAAGAGTTAAAAATATACATAAGAGGTAGTAATTCTTGCAATAATTCCTGTCTTATGGCATTTTTGCTTTATTCAAGCTGCATCAATCAATAGAATGGCCACTTCCGGTCGAGCAAACTCTTTGGGAGGCAGCTCACTCCTTTTAATGTGTCTCATTAATAACATTTGTTTGGCGATTTGCCCTGCTTTGTAAATTCACTAATATTTCATCAGAAATTTGTAAATCACCTTTTCCATTCCCCATATTTACACCTGGCTTATTTTGTCCATGATAATCCGATCCTCCAGAAATAGCAAAATCATTTTTTAGGGCGAGATCCAACAATGCTGTTTGTAGATCTATTGGCATTCCAGGATAAAATACTTCGAAGCCATCTAACCCGGACTCACCCAATTTTAAGATCTTGTCAAATGTTTCATCAACTCTTTCAAACCCCATTAAGAAAGGATGTGCAAGAATAGCCAGTCCATTCGCTCGATGGATAATATCGATAGCTTCTGCTTCGGGGAATTTTACTTTATCCATATAAGCTGGTTGTCCCTTTGCTAAATATTTATCAAATGCTTCTTGAATTGAGGAAACAACACCACTTCGAACAAGGATTTTTGCCACATGCGGCCGGCCAATCGACCCTTCCGCTGCTTCTTCCATTAACTCATCCATAGTTATCGGAATTCCTAATTTATTTAGAGCATCTATGATTTTACCAGCGCGTTCATTCCTATGATCCTGTAAATAGTCTAGTTTATTCTTTAAATCTGCAGAAAACGGATCAATAAACAAACCCAACATATGCAAATGACCATTATTGGGGAGCTTGGTATCGATACTGATTTCGACCCCGGGAACCGTAATAACACCAAGTTCTTTTCCTGCTTTTATAAACTCTGCAACACCTTCACTTGTATCATGATCGGTTAATGCAATCGCCGATAATCCAAGTTCTTTGGCTTCTTTCACCAAATCCGATGGCGATAGACTCCCATCGGAAAAATCACTGTGCATATGTAGGTCTATCATAATAAAATACTCTATTATTGATTATTTTTAATAATTTCGGTTCCCATGTAAGGATGTAACACTTCAGGAACGATAACCGATCCCTCATCAGTTTGGTAGTTTTCCAAAATGGCGATTACTGTCCTGGGCAAAGCCAGCCCTGATCCATTTAATGTATGTACATATTCAGGTTTTGCATCTGACGTCCTCCTAAACCGGATGCTGGCTCGTCTTGCCTGAAAATCTTCAAAATTACTAACTGAAGAAACTTCCAAATATTTATTGACACCCGGAGCCCAAACTTCAATATCATAACATTTCGCTGCTGCAAAACTAAGTTCTCCCGTTGCCAAAACTAAAATTCTATAAGGCAATTTCAACTTTTGCAGTACTTCTTCGGCATTATCTAAGAGAATCTCAAGTTCCATATATGAATTTTCCGGTTTTACAAACTTTACCATTTCAACCTTGTCAAATTGATGTATCCTAAATAAACCACGTGTTTCTTTTCCATAAGAACCGGCTTCCCTTCTAAAACAAGGCGTATAAGCTGTATAATTCAACGGCAGCCGAAATCCATCAATGATTTCACCCTTGAAAAGATTTGTAACCGGGACCTCGGCAGTGGGAATTAAAAATAGATCATCTTGTTCTATTTGATACATATCATCTTCAAGTTTTGGTAATTGCCCGGTCCCATACATAGCATCACGCCGAACAATAAATGGTGGAGAGATCTCCTGGTAACCGTGTTTCTCAGTATGCATATCCAGCATAAAATTTATTAAGGCTCGTTCGAGCTTTGCTCCCATTTTGGAGAATACTACAAAATTGGAACCGGATATTTTGCTGGCTCTGTCTAATTCGAGCATTCCTAATCGATCAGCCAGCTCCCAATGCAGCTTGGGCTTAAAATCAAATTCAGGTTTATCTCCCCAGGTTTTAACTTCAAGGTTTGCAGATTCATCGCCAATTGGAACCGATGAATGTGGTATATTTGGAATCCAATTAAGGATATTTTGGCTTTCATCCTCTAAACTTGAAATATCACTATCAATTTTTTTGATCTCTGCAGAAACCTTTTTCATCTCCAGGGTGATCGAATTCGCATCTTGCCCGGATTTTTTCATTTCTCCAATTTTTTTTGAAACAACATTCCTGTGATGTTTGAGTTCTTCCACACGCGCCAACTGTTTTCGTTTCTCAGAATCCAGGTATAGAAGTCTATCAACATCCGCTTTTTCATTTTTGTTACGAATTGCTTCTTTGACAAGTTTAGAATGTTCGCGAATATACTTAATATATATCATAAAATCAGAACCTATTAATTGGAGATTTTGAAACCTTACAAGCTAATGTTTAATTGTTTTATATGGCAAAACTTTGTAAATGAGCAATATTTTTAAAATAGCTAGAGGTTATTGCTTGAATCAAAATAAATACCGGATACTGATTTCTTGATGAAGGCAAACTATTCAGATTATCATCATTTTTCTCCAGAATCAAGCAGCCAGAATCTATATCATTTTCTCATCTGAATCAATCTGAGAATTGGTATATTGCTACTTGTCGGTTTGGGGCAAAGCTTCACTAATTATTATAGAATTGATGAATTTGCTCCACAACATATTCTTGATGGTCAGTGGGTAATTCAGGATAAATAGGTAAGGATAAAACCTTTTTTGCCACTGTTTCCGAAATTGGGAAATCATTTTCATTATAACCCAAAATTTTAAACGCAGGCTGTAAATGAAGTGGGATGGGATAGTGTATGCCAGTTGCAATGCCACGCTCTCGCAGAAAATTCTGCAATCCAAACCTGTCGTCGAGCTGAATGGTATACTGATGAAAAACATGTTGATTTTCATCTGCGATAGCCGGACAGACAAGTCCCGGAATATCACTTAATAATTCAGTATATCTTGCAGCATGTTTCCGGCGTAATTCATTCCATTTGTCAATATATTTCAATTTAACATTGATCACTGCTGCCTGAATTGAATCCAAACGGCTATTTATCCCCAGCAAGGTATGTTCATATTTTGATTGTGATCCATGTACTCGAATCATTTTAATTTTTTCGGCAAGCTCATCATCATTGGTCAAAACTGCTCCCGCATCGCCATAGGCACCTAAATTTTTAGCTGGGAAAAAACTGAGACAACCAGCATCACCCAAAGTGCATGTTTTTTGCCCTTTATAAGTTGCGCCAATTGCTTGCGCACAATCTTCGATTACATCCAGGTCGTGCTTTCCTGCAATCTCCATGATAGGATCCATATCAGCCGACTGACCATACAAATGGACCGGAATAATTGCCCTGGTTTTATCGGTAATTTTCGCTTCAATTAAATTAGGGTCTATACAATAGGTTTCCGGATCAACATCCACGAAAACAGGCTTCAATCCCAACAATACCATAACCTCAATGGTGGCGACAAATGTCATTGGAATGGAAATAATTTCATCCTCTTTCTTATAGC